>NZ_JARAVK010000549.1:0-1614 GCF_033792765.1 Streptomyces sp. PA03-6a
GAAACCCACGACACCGCCCTGCCCACCACACTCACCGCCTAGCCTCAAAGAAGAGATCACCGAGTGGCCGTCGATACACCACTCCCACGGACGTGACCCGCACTAGCAGGCTTCGCACTGATCCAGCAATGACTTCTTTCGGCCAATCACGTGAAGTTAATCGACGGTGGTTTCGGACTCCTGTCACGGAACGACCGACCGGCGGACGCATCTCCAGGCGTCCTCATATACGCGTGTTGGCATCGATATTCTATTCACCGACCTGCTGGTTCTCTAAAATCGTGCACGTTTCTCAGAAATGTGGACAAGAAGGCGACGCTATGGACGGGGCGGGCGGCCTGGGCGAGACTTCGATCCGGCTCGGGTGGAACGTGGTACGCCGCTGACCACGCCACCGTCTTCGTCTCGGCGATGGAGCGTTCGCCTAGGGATGCCGATGCAGCGCAGGAGGGTGTTACAAAGCCTGGTGCCCGAAATTAGGTTCTGGGGCGGGTCGGGGTGTTTGCACAATTAGATGCGTCCGTCCGAGGCATCGACTCCTTGGCCAGAGCCAAGACCGAACGATCAGACCCACGATGAGCGGACCCTAGCGAAAGCGACAGTTGCCGCTGATCTCCTCCCTGACGGAGGCAACGGGAACGTACAGCGGCGACCTGGGGCACTATCGCCCAGCGTCGCAGCCCCCAGACCCGCCAGGGGATTGCCTCTTCGCCCGGCACGCCTGCCGCAAGGAGGGCCCGGGGATCGAATCGGGACCTCCACCGCCCTCAAAGTCACGACTTGGCGAACCATACGAGGTCGCGAAGTCAAATGACTCTCAGTGGGACCCACGGGCCCCTTGGCGTGCCCCCTCGGCGCACAGCATCTCCTGCATCGACAGAAAACGCTGTACGCGTAACCCAGGTCGGACTTCGTCCGGCGCGACAGCTCTGCCATGCGAGGTCGGCACACGACTGGCTGCCCATCGGAGCCTCATGACGGCCGGGCTGTCCGTGGTTGCGTCCCCTTTCGTGATGCTGCGGCGATGAGGCTCGGTGAGCGCGACACCACAGAACCTATGGGAGCTCGTCAATTCCGCGGCTGTGGTCGACCTCGTCGGTGGCACGGGCTGTGACCGCCGGACAGAGTTGCGTGCGCTCCGCCCTCCATCCTGGGAAGTTCGCGGACGCTGCTGCCGCAACACACCGATGTGCGAAGCCGAGACTGCCGCTCCGAGAAGAGCCAGCCCAAAGGTGGGTCGCTTGGAACGAACACACCCGAGTTCGGCACCACCACAAAGACATACAGGCGAAAGCAGATGAAATCTGCTTCGTTGCGCTTCACGCGCAATATGCGGACGGCGTCGCTGCGACGTGACATCACATGGTGACCCTTAACACACCCGTACGGTAATTGATGCCTCATTGACCTGTTTTGCATCGAATCGCGCATCGTCCAGTCAATGATATGGCACGGAAATTCTTTACAGGGACACGGACGGATGGCTGACTTCCAGCATCTTCTGCACAACTAGTTCATGAGGTTCCCTTGCGCATGCCTCCGTCCCGCAGACGCGGGCTGACAGCCGCCGTCGCCGCCCTGGTGGTGCTGACGGCCACGGGTCCGGCCGCATCG
>NZ_JARAVK010000054.1:0-44170 GCF_033792765.1 Streptomyces sp. PA03-6a
GACCCGCCCTGTTCCCCGAGGACGGCCGCACCCGCTGCAACCGCCTGCAGCACTGGGTGGCCGCCGGGTACGCCCGCGCCCTGCAGGAACGCACGCGGACCGAGCAGGAGGCCCTCTCCAAGGCGGCGCTCGCCGCCCGGGCCGCCACCGAGCAGGCCCTGCACGAGAGCGAGGTCCGCTTCCGGGCGGTCTTCCAGGACGCCTCCATAGGCATCGGCATCGCCGACATGGACGGCCGCATCCTGGACGTCAACGCCGCCCTCACCACCATGTTCGGCGGCCTGGAACGGCACATCCGCAGCAGGAACGTCTACGACTGGGCGCACCCCGACGACGCCCCCGAGGTCTGGGAGATGCAGCGCCAGCTCAACCGGGGCGAGCGCGACCACTACCGCATCGAGAAGGCCTACTACCGGCCCGACGGCACCGCGCTGTGGACCAACCTGACGGTCTCCCTGCTGCGCGACGCCGGCGGGACCCCGCAGTACATGCTCGCGCTGATGGAGGACATCACCGAGGAGCGCCTGCTCAGCGAGCGGCTGCGGCACGAGGCGACCCACGACGCGCTCACCGGCCTGGCCAACCGCAACCTCTTCTTCGAGCGCCTGGAGCAGACGCTGAACGGCCCCGAGGGCGTGGGCGTCGGCGTCTGCTACCTCGACCTGGACGGCTTCAAGGACGTCAACGACAGCCTCGGCCACGCCATCGGCGACCGGCTCCTGGTCGCCGTCGCCGAACGCCTCCAGGCCTGCGTCACCTCGCCCGACCAGCTCGTGGCCCGCATCGGCGGGGACGAGTTCGCCGCACTGGTCGTCAACCCCGCCAGCCGCGCCGACATCACCGGCCTCGCCGACCTGATCCTGGCCGCGCTGGCCGACCCGATCCGGGTGGACGGCCGCGAGCTGTCCGTACGGTGCAGCATCGGCATCGTCGAGGGCCAGGCCGGCTCCCTGGGCCCCGCCGAGGTGCTGCGCAGCGCCGACATCACGATGTACCGGGCCAAGGCCGCGGGCGGGAACCGCTTCGAGCTGGCCGACCCCGACTCCGACGCGCGCGCCATCACCCGGCACGGGCTGACCAACCGGCTGCCGACGGCCCTGGAGCGCGGCGAGTTCTTCATCGAGTACCAGCCCCTGGTACGGCTCGGCGACGGCAGCGTCCGCGGCGCCGAGGCACTGGTGCGCTGGTGCCATCCGGTGCACGGGATCCTCGGTCCGGACCAGTTCATCCCGCTCGCCGAGAGCACCGGGCTGATCGTGCCGCTCGGCCACTGGGTGCTGCAGCAGGCCGCCTGGCAGGCCCGGGACTGGCAGTTCCCGCGCAGCGACGGCCACCCGCTGCGGATCAACGTCAACCTCTCCCCGGCCCAGCTCGGCCACCCCGGCCTCGTCCCGGAGACCCTCGCGGTGATCAAGGACGCCGGGCTGGAGCCGACCGCGCTGTGCCTGGAGGTCACCGAGAGCGCCTTCATCGGCGCCGACGAGGAACTGCTGCGCCCGTTGCGGGAGTTCGCCGAGCTCGGCATGGCCATCGCCCTCGACGACTTCGGCACCGGTTACTCCAACCTCGCCTCGCTGCGCCGGCTGCCCATCACCACGCTCAAGCTCGACCGCTCCTTCACGCGCGGGATGCAGCAGCAGCAGGCCGACCCGGTGGACGTGAAGATCGTGGAGATCGTCGTCGACCTGGCGCACACCCTCGGGCTGTCGGTGACGGTGGAGGGCGTTGAGACCGGCACCCAGGCCGAGCACCTGCGCGCGCTGGGCTGCGACACCGCGCAGGGCTGGTACTACGCGAGGCCCGGCCCGCCCGACCGCCTCCACTCGCTCTCGCTGGTCGACACCACGCCCTGAGCACGCGGGCGGGGCACGGCGCCCACCGGCTCAGGGACGCACGTCGAGGACGTCGAGGAACCGCCGCAGAGCGTCGTTGAACTCCTCGGGCCGCTCCAGGTTCGGCAGGTGCCCGGCGTCCTCGACGACCACGAGCCGCGAGCCGCGGACGGCCGCGTGCATGGCCTCGGCCTCGGCGACGGGGGTGTAGACGTCGTCCCGGCCGACCACGATCAGCGTGGGCACCCGGACCGCGGTCAGCACGGTCCCGTAGCCGGGCCGCCGGGCCCGGCCGCGCAGGGCCGCCGCGGCGCCCTCGGGGGAGGTGCCGCGCATCATCCGCAGCACGTGCGCGGCCACTTCTGGGAGCGCGGTCACGTTGCGGGGCGTGATCATCCGGTCGAGCACCTCGCCGGCGTAGCCGGCCATGCCCTCGGCCAGCAGCCGCTCCGCCATCGCGTCCCGGGCCCGCCTCCCCTCCGCCGTCTCGGCGCCGGGGAAGGTGTCGGCGAGCACGAGCCCGGCCACCCGGCCGGGGAACAGCCGCTGGAACTCCATGACGATCTGACCGCCCATCGACAGCCCGCCGACGACGGCCTCCGGCACGCCCAGGCGGTCCATCAGGGCGGCGATGTCGCGGGCGAAGGTCTCCAGCGGGGTGACCCCCGGGACGACCTCGCTCGCGCCGTAGCCGCGCAGGTCCGGCACGACCACCCGGCGGCCGGCCGCCGCCGCGGGGACCTGCGGGGCCCACATCGAGCGGTCGAAGGGATGGCCGTGCACCAGCACCAGGGGGGTGCCGGGCCCGTCCCCCTCGTCGTCGTACGCCAGTGTGACGCCGTTGACCTGTGCCGTCGCCAAGGGGATCTCCTCGTCTCGCATACTCCCCTTCCCGCAGGGGAGTTGACCGCGATGCTAGGTTCCCCTCCGCGCTCGGTGCAATAGCATCTTTGCTCTCGGTGCAATAGGGGAATCGCTCCACGGGAGGAACAGTGAGGGACGACTACCGCGCGGTCGCCGACGCCGTGGCGGCCGACATCGCCGCCGCACGGCTGCGCCCCGGCGACCGGCTCGTACCGCAGCGGACCTTCGCGCGGCAGCGCGGCATCGCCAACTCCACGGCGATCCGCGTCTACGCCGAACTCGCCCGCCGCGGCCTGGTCGTGGGCGAGGTGGGGCGCGGCACCTTCGTGCGTGCCGCATCGCCCGCCACGGGGCCCGCCCTCGCCGAGCCGGCACCCCAGCGGATCGACCTGGAGCTGAACCACCCCGTCGCCGAGGGCCAGTCGCAGCTGCTCGCCCCCGGGCTCGCAGCGCTGCAGCGCCCCGACGTCCTCGGCGCCGCGCTGCGCCCGCTGACGGCCGCGGGCAGCCCGGCCGCGCGCGACGCCTTCGCCGAACTGCTCGCCCGCACCGGCCCACGCCCCGACCCCGGGCGGCTGCTCTTCGCGGGCAACGGACGCCAGGCCATCGCCGCCGCCCTGGCCGCGCTCGTCCCGCCCGGCGGCCGGCTCGCCGTGGAGGCGCTCACCTACCCCGTGGTCAAGGCGCTCGCCACACGGCTCGGGATCGCCCTCGTCCCCGTCGCCTGCGACGAGCACGGCATGCGTCCCGACGCCCTCGCGGAACTGCACCGGGCCGCCCCGCTGCACGCGCTCTACACCCAGCCCACCCTGCACAATCCGCTCGGCGTCACCATGCCGGAGGGCCGCCGGGCCGAACTCGCCGACACCCTCGGCCGGCTGGGCCTGCACGCCGTCGAGGACGCGGTCTGGGCATTCCTCGCCGCGGACGCCCCGCCGCCGCTCGCGGCGTTCGCCCCCGACCGTGTGGTCCTGGTCGACAGCCTCTCCAAGCGGCTCGCCCCCGGGCTCACCGCCGGCGTCGCGGTCACTCCGCGGGAGCTATCCGCCCCGGTTTCCGCGGCCTTGCGCTCGGCGGGCACGGCGGCCTCCGGTTTCGCGCTGGCCGCCGCCTGCCGGTGGATCGCCGACGGCGCCGTGGACGCGGTGGTGGCGGCCAAGCGGCGCGACGCGGCCGCGCGGGCCCGCATCGCCGCCGAGCGCCTCGCCGGGTTCTCGGTCACGGCGGATCCGCGTGCCTGCTTCTGCTGGTGGCGGCTGCCCGGGCCCTGGCGCGCCGACACCTTCGTCGCGGCCGCCGCCCGGCAGGGCATCGCCGTCACCCCCGCGGCCGCCTTCGCCGCGGGCCGCGGCAGTGCGCCGCACGCCGTACGGATCGGCCTCGCCTCGCCGTCCCCGCAGGTCCTGGGCGACGCGCTGGGCGTCCTCGCACGGATCGCCAGGGGCGGTCCCGAGGACAATTGCGCCGACTGATCACAAGGGGCGGCGAATCCTAGCGAGTCGCCCGCACATGCCTCCGGAAAATGCCCCAACTCACCTTTTTCGCGTACGGGATGAGTAACGTTCCGTGCTGTTCCGTATACCAGAAGTGGCGGCGAAGGGGTGCGCGTGCCCGGCATAGACGAGTGCCTTTCCGAGGCGCTGGCGATTCCCGGTGTGCTCGGGGCGAGCGTGGTCGACTGGAGCAGCGGCCTGCTCCTCGGGGCGGTCGGGCAGGAGCCGGGACACGGTCACGAGGCGGCCGCCGCGGACACCACCGAGGCGGCGCGGGCGGTCGTGGAGGGCGGCACCTTCACCGCGAAGGAGTCCGGAAGGGTGCCGGTCGAGGACATCATCATCACCGCCCCGGGGAGTTACCACCTCATCCGCTTCCTCGACACCTCCTTCGACAGCGACGTCATCCTCTACCTGTGGCTGGACCGGTCGATGGCCAACCTTGCCGTCGCACGGCTCGGGCTGCAGTCCATCGCCGAGCGGCTGGTGCTCGTATGACGGGCACGGAGGCGGGGCGGCCGGCACTGGCCGTGCGCGGTCTACCCCGGCGCATTCCGGCGCGCGGCAGCGCGCCGGCCCAGGTCCGCGCCGGGGTGGTGGGCGCGTACGCCTTCACCGCCGCACTGGCCCGGCTCGCGGAGGCGGGGGCCAGCGGGGCCCTGTACGGATCGGCGGGGGCGGTCTACCTGCGCGACGGGGCGATCGTCCACGCCGAGAGCCCCTGCGCCCCCGACCTCGGGGTACGGCTCATGGCCTGCGGGCTGCTCTCCCCGGACCAGTGGCGCGAGGCGGTCACCACCGCGAGCGCCGAGCGCGGCGTCGGCGGACACCTCGTCGACAGCGGGCGGGTGGCCCGCGGGGAGCTCGAGCTGTGCCACCTGCTGGCGCTCTTCGACGCCGCCTACTTCACCCTGCTGCCCGACTCGGAACCGGACCGGTTCCAGCCGGGTGCCACCTCCCGGCTGGGTCCCATCTCCCGGCCGGTCCCCGCCCAGCGCGTGGCCAGGGAGGCGCAGCGCCGCCGCGCGCAACTGGAGCGGGCCTGGCCGTGGGACGACACCGACGCCGGCCCCGTCGTCCCCCGCTCCGAGGGCGAGGCGCGGGGCGGCCGGGCCAGGGCCCCCACGCCCGCCCAGCAGGCGGTGCTGGCGGCGGCGGACGGATCCCGTACGCCGGTCCAGATCGCCTGGCACCTGGGACGTTCCGCCTTCGCGACCCTGCTGGACGTCCGTCGGCTGGCCGCGACCGGCCGGATCAGCATGCCGGTCCGCGCCCAGGCACCCGCGGCTCCGGCGCGCCCAGCGCCCGCGCCGGTGCCGCCCGCGCCGGTGCCGCCCGCGCCGGTGCCGCCCGCGCCGCTGCCACCGGTGGCGCCCACGCCCTTCGCCCACGGCGGGCCGCAGCCGGCGGTCCTGTCGTCCTCCGATCCCTCAGTCGCCCTGTTGCTACGACTTCGTGCCGCCCTGGAGGCCCGCCTGTGAGCGCCCTGCCGACCCGCCCGGCGCCCGCCGAACGACCGTGGAGGAAGGCTCTGCGGCAGCTCGCCGGAAGGAGACAGCTGGTGGCACTCGAAGCCGATGTACTGGCCGAACTCCGGAGCCTGCGGGCGAGGGTGCCGCACCTTACGGGCGGGCTCGTCGCCAGCGTCGACGGCCTGGTCGTCGCGCACGACCTGAGCGGGCCGGAACCGGAGGGGGTCGCCGCGCTGACCGCCGCGGCACTGGGCGTGGCGGCCCGCATCACGGAGGCCACCGAATGCGGCGGCTTCCGGGAACTGCTCGTCAGGGGCGACCGCGGGTACATCGCCGCGTACGCCGCCGGCGGGGCCATGGCCCTCGCCCTGGTGGCGGGACCCGGCTCCAACGTGGGCCGCCTGCACCTGGAGGCACGCCGGTCCAGTCGACGGATCGAGGATCTCGTCGACCTCGCGCTCCAACGTCAGGAGCGGAAATGACCGCAGGACCCAGCTCATCAGCCGACAAGCCGTCGGGCACCGCACGCGGCCGCGCCGTTACCGGACCCAGGCATTCGTCACGTCAGAGAACTCAACGACAAGGAAGTGAGACCGCAATGGCCAACACCGAGACCGCGCTGAAGGATGTAATGACGTCGATCGAGGGCGTCCTGGGCGTCGCTCTCGTGGACTACGGCAGCGGCATGGCCCTGGGTACCCTCGGGGGCTCCAAGGACCTCGACCTGACCGTCGCGGCCGCGGGCAACACCGACGTGGTCCGCGCCAAGATGCGCACCATGGAGATGCTCAACCTCAAGGAGCACATCGAGGACATCCTGATCACGCTCAACACCCAGATCCACATGATCCGGCTGCTGACCGGCCGCTCGGGCAAGGGGCTGTTCCTCTACGTGGCGCTGGACAAGGACCGGGCGAACCTGGCGATGGCCCGCCACCAGCTCAGGCGCATCGAAGCCGACCTGGAGGTCTGACCCGCCCCCCCCACGAGCCCGCGGCCGAGGGCGGCCCGGCACATGAGGCGCAGGCCGACGTGTGCCGGGCCCCGCCCTGCCGCGGCCGGGGGTCACGCGGCCCCGGCGACCGGCAGGCGTGCGGCGAACATGCGCTCCACGGCGCTCCGTTCGGCCTCGTCCGGCTGGATGCTGCGGCACGAGGTGCCGGCGGTGCGACGGGGGATGCGGGGCATGGGGAGGCTCCCTGCGGGGGCGGGTGCGTGCAGGTCCCGCCGGTCGGCAGGTCGCGCACACGCCTCCAGTAGGCTTCGGCCGTCGGTGCACGTCACGTCGCTGATGTTCGGGACTTGACGGTGCGGTCCGACCGGCGGCCGCGCTTGCGGAGCGCCGCGGAGGGCGACGGGGCGGGGCCTTCCCGGCCCGCTAGCGGCTCGTGGCGGACGCGGGTGCCGAGGGCGACGCGGCGGAGTGGCCGCCGTGGTGCGCCCCCTCCTCGACCCTGCCGCCCAGCTTCTCGCGCACCGGCGCCAGCGCCTCGGGATCCGCCTCCACCACCCAGCGCTCCCCGATCAGGTAGGAGCCGCCGTACGGCTCCGCCTCCTCCAGCCACGACTTCTGGCCGGCCTCGCTGGTGAAGGTGAGCATCACATAGGCACCGCGTGCCGTCGTGCACGCCCCCTGGCGCAGTTCCTTCACGTCGGTCTGCAGCTGCGGGGTGCACCCGACGGCCTCGCCGATCCGCTCCAGGGCGACCGGACCGCCCGCCGCATCCGTGTCCTGGCCGCCGCAGCCCGCCACCGCCAGCGCGACGACCGCCACCGCGGCCACCTTCGGGCCCCACGCACGGAACACGGACACCGGCATCACCTTTCCTCGACTCCTGGCGCGGGCGACACACGCCCCGCACGCGCACCGCGCGCGGGACGACGCTAACCCGAACGGCCCCATGACCTGTACAGCCTTGCGAAAAGCCCGCCCACGGGCGCGCGGTATGAAAAAATCCGCCGCCGCACGCTCCGGAGGGCCTGGCACCCCGTGACTCCGACACCTCCGATCGGGCATACTCCAACGCGCCGAAGCCGCAGGTCGGACCATGCCGTGACCCGGCAGGAGACCATCGGTCTACGGTCGACAACCCGGTAGCGCCGCCACACCCTGTGCGGACGCCGCCGCAGCGCCCGACAGGGAGGAGAGTGCCGCCATGTCCCACGACGGCCTTCAGCCGGTGGACCGACAGCTTCCCACCGAGGAGGCCCGCGACCTGCTCGCGCTCGTACGCGAGCTGGCCCAGCGGGAGATCAAGCCCAAGGCGGCCGAGGAGGAGGACGCGGGCGTCTTCCCGCGCGAGGTCTTCCGCCTCATCGGCGAGGCGGGGCTGCTCGGACTGCCCTACCCGGAGGAGTACGGCGGCGGTGGCCAGCCGTACGAGGTCTACCTGCAGGTCCTGGAGGAACTGGCGGCGGCGCGGCTGACCGTCGGTCTCGGGGTGAGCGTGCACACCCTGGCCTGCCACGCGGTCGCCCAGTTCGGCAGCAAGGAGCAGCGCACCGAGCACCTGCCGGCCATGCTCGGCGGCTCCCTGCTCGGTGCCTACAGCCTTTCCGAGCCCTCCTCCGGCTCCGACGCCGCGTCCCTGCGGACCCGTGCCACCCGCGAGGGCGACGCGTGGCGGATCGAAGGCACCAAGGCGTGGATCACCCACGGCGGTGTCGCGGACTTCTACACGGTGCTGGCCCGCAGCGGCGCCGAGGGCCCGCGCGGCATCACCGCGTACCTGGTGCCCGGCGACGCGGAGGGCCTGACCGCGGCGGTCCCGGAGAAGAAGATGGGCATGAAGGGTTCGCCCACGGCCCAGGTCCACTTCGACGGCGTGACCGTCCCCGACAGCCGCCGCGTCGGCGACGAGGGCCAGGGCTTCACCATCGCGCTGGCCGCGCTCGACTCCGGCCGCCTCGGCATCGCCGCCTGCGCCATCGGCGTCGCCCAGGCCGCGCTCGACGAGGCGCTCGCGTACGGGATGACCCGGCAGCAGTTCGGCCGTCCCGTCGTGGACTTCCAGGGGCTGCGCTTCATGATCGCCGACATGGCCACCAAGATCGAGGCCGGCCGGGCGCTGTACCTCGCGGCCGCCCGGCTGCGGGACGCGGGCCGGCCGTTCTCCCGGCAGGCGGCCATGGCCAAGCTGTTCTGCACGGACGCCGCGATGCAGGTGACCACGGACGCGGTGCAGCTGCTCGGGGGCTACGGCTACACCGCCGACTTCCCCGTCGAGCGGTACATGCGCGAGGCCAAGGTGCTGCAGATCGTCGAGGGCACCAACCAGATCCAGCGCATGGTGATCGCCCGCAGCCTCGCAGGCCCGGAGAGCAAGGAGCGCTGAGACGGTCGTGCCGCGCCGCCCGGCGGGGGCGGCGCGGCACCGTGCGTACGGTGGGCGCGGGTCAGGCCGCGCGCTGGAACGGCACGCGGATCGGCTGCGAACCGGGTCCGCCCACGTGGGAGAAGGGCTGCGTGCGCCAGTCCAGCCCGGCGGGGAGCGTCAGCAGCGCGCCCCACTCCGTGTCGTCGTCCCGGGCGTCGCCGGGGGCCGGCGAGGCCTCGGCGGTGGCACGCCCCGAGCCGGGGCAGACCGTCAGCCCGAAGGGGTTCCACGGCGAGGCGCACAGTGCGTGCTGCGGCAGGACGTCCTCGTCGGTGAAGAGCGCGATCGGGCGGGCACAGTCGGGGCAGTGCACCCGGAAGATCTCAAAGCCTTCGTCGTCGAAGGCGTCTTCGGCGTCGTCCGCCGTCAGCAGCTCGAACGGCTCGCGACGTTCGTGCTCCTCCTCGAGCGCCACCAGCGTGCGTTCGCCGCGGCTGTGTCGTGCATGGGTGCGCATGGGTGCATCTCCCCCTCAGAAGAACGCCCACCAGCGGGGCAGACCGGGCTCTCGGCCTCGGCCATAGCGAGCATTTCCCGCCACCCGCCCGCGGTAATCACCGCCACTCCGAAAGGCGTTGACATCGGGTGTGGCCTTCGTCACACCGTCGTCCGCGAGGGTGCCCCGCGCCCCCGCCGGCGATGCCGTGCGCCTGCTCCGCGCCCTTCCGGGGGTCAGTCCCCGCGCGTCGCCCCGGCGTCGCGCGGCGGTGCCGTGCTCTTCCTGACGACCAGTCTGACGCCCAGCTCCATACGGGTGTTGCTCTTGTCGCCGACCTCGTCGGGCTGGGACAGCCGGAGCAGCATCCGGGCGGCCTCCTCGGCCATCTCGACCAGCGGCTGGTTGACGGTGGTGAGCGACGGGCTCGCCCACTGGGCGAGCGGGATGTCGTCGTAGCCCACCACGGACAGGTCGCGCGGCACCTGCAGACCCTTGACCCGGGCCGCCTCCAGGACGCCGAGCGCCTGCAGGTCGCTGCCGGCGAAGATGGCGGTCGGCGGGTCGGGCCGCTCCAGCAGGGCGATGGCCCCGTCGTGCCCGCCCTGGACGTGGAAGTCCCCGTAGCGGATCAGGTCGTTGTCGACGGTGAGCCCCGCCATGCCCATGGCCGAGCGGAAGCCGTCCAGGCGGGCCAGGGAGCAGAGCATGTCGTCGGGCCCGGTGATGATGCCGATGCGGCGGTGGCCGAGGTCGATGAGGTGCCGGGTGGCCGCGACGCCGCCGGCCCAGTTCGCCGAGCCCACGGACGGGACGTCGGGTTCGGGGTCGCCGGCCGGGTCGATGATCACGAAGTTGATGGCCCGTGAGCGCAGCTTGCGCTTGATGTCGTCGGGCAGCGAGGAGAAGACCAGGACGACGCCGAGCGGCCGGCGGCGCAGCACGCCCTCGATCCACTCGGGGCCGGGGGCGTGGCGGGTGCCGCTCTCGGTGAGCACCACGCTCATGTTGCGGCTCTTGGCGACGTTCTCCACGCCCCGGATGAGCTCCATCGCCCAGACGCTCTCGAGCTCGTGGAAGACGATCTCGATCAGCCGCGACTCGGGCTGGGTGGGGGAGGGGCGCTGGTAGCCGTTCGCCTCCAGGAGGCGCTCGACCTTGCTCCGGGTCGGCGCGGCCACATCGGGACGTCCGTTGAGCACCTTCGAAACTGTCGAAAGTGACACGCCCGCTTTCGAAGCCACGTCGGCCAGGGTGATACGGCCCTCGGTCTCATCATCACGCATGCGGCACAGGATAGAGCACCGCCATTCGGTAACGGTTTGGTCGCGTCAATTCCACGCTGTTGACCCCGGCGAAGAGGGAGCCTACGGTCCGTCGTCAGGCGAATTTCGGCAAAGCGGCCGAAACTTTCGAGAGGTCGATCATGAAGAAGCGTGCGTGGTTCCCCCGTGCCGTCGCCGGCGGCGCGACACTGGCACTGGGCCTGACCCTGACCGCCTGCGGCGGTGATGGCGCCTCCGCGGGGGGCGATTCCGGGACGATTCACGTCCTCGTGTACGGCGACTCCGCGAACAAGGTGGAGAAGGCGATCGTCGCCGAGTTCAACAAGACCTCGAAGGTCAAGGCCGTCCTCGACACGGTCCCCGGTGCGGACTACCAGCAGAAGCTGCAGACCGTCATCAACACCAAGCAGGCCCCCGACGTCTTCTTCAACTGGGGTGGCGGCAGCATCCAGCCGTTCGTGAAGGCCGGTCTGCTGCTCCCGCTCGACGACTTCATCAAGAAGGACCCGGGCCTGAAGGACAACTTCCTGTCCTCGGTCTTCAACACGGCGGTCGTCGACGGCAAGTCCTACGGCGTGCCGATGCGCGGCACCCAGCCGGTGCTGATGTTCAACAACAAGAAGGTCCTCGCCGACGCCGGCGTGCAGCCCCCGCAGACCTGGGACGAGCTCATCGACGCGGTCAAGAAGCTCAAGGCCAAGGGCGTCACCCCGATCGCGCTCGGCGGCGGCGACCAGTGGCCGACGCTGATGTGGTTCGAGTACCTCTACGACCGCGTCGCCGGCCCGGAGCTGTTCACCAAGGCGCTCGGTGGCGACAAGAGCGCCTGGGAGAGCGAGGACAGCAAGAAGGCGCTGGGCATGCTCAAGGAGCTCATCGACGCCGGCGCCTTCGGCACCAACTTCGACTCGGTGAAGTTCACCGACGGCGGCTCGCCCCAGCTCCTCGCCAGCGGCAAGGCCGGCTTCGAGCTCATGGGCTCGTGGGAGTACTCCACGCAGCAGGACGCCAGCCCGGACTTCGCCAAGAACGACCTCGGCTACACCAACTTCCCGACCGTCACCGGCGGCAAGGGTGACGCCGCGAACGTCGTCGGCAACACCAACAACTTCTACTCGGTGCTGAAGAAGACCGAGCACCCGGAAGCCGTCGCGGACTTCCTCAAGCTGATGTACTCCGACGACTTCGTGAAGCAGCAGCTGGCCATCGGCAACCTGCCGACCACCACGAACACCACCAAGTTCCTCGACTCGGCCGACAACCCGGACTACCTCAAGTACCAGTTCGACCTGGTCCAGAAGGCGCCCTCGTTCCAGCTGTCGTGGGACCAGGCCTACCCGCCGTCGGGCATCACGCCGATCCACCAGGCCGTGCAGCAGTTCTTCAACGGCCAGGTCGACGCGGACGGCTTCATCAAGGCCATGCAGGCCCTGCCCACCTCCTGAGAGCGACGTCCCGCATGGTCTCCCTCGCTGCCTCCGTGACGGGCAAGCGGCAGACGCAGCGCCCGGTCGGCCGTACCATCGGCCGGCCGGGCCTCGCCTGGGCGCTCCCCGCCACGATCTTCTTCGCTCTGTTCGCCGTCGTGCCGCTGGTGCTGGTGGCGGTCCTGTCCTTCACCACCTGGAGCGGACTGGGCTCGCCCGAGTTCGCGGGCTTCGACACCTGGGTCCGGGTCTTCCAGGACCCCGTCATGATCAAGAGCCTCTGGCTGAGCGTGCTG
The DNA here is from genome assembly GCF_033792765.1 of Streptomyces sp. PA03-6a. Taxonomy (NCBI): domain Bacteria; kingdom Bacillati; phylum Actinomycetota; class Actinomycetes; order Kitasatosporales; family Streptomycetaceae; genus Streptomyces; species Streptomyces sp. PA03-6a. The sequence goes on from NZ_JARAVK010000054.1 coordinate 12,484, forward strand.
CTCACCGTGCTGGGCGTCGTCGTCCAGACCCCGCTGAGCATCCTGCTCGGCGTGTGGGCGGCCGGTCCCCAGCGCAACCGCGCCGTGCTGTCGGCGGTCTTCTTCGTGCCGCTGCTGCTGTCCGCGACCGCCGTGTCGGTGCTGTGGCGCGCGCTGCTCGACCCGAACTTCGGTGTGCCCTCGCAGGCGCGCTGGCTGTTCGGCGACGGCAACCTCTTCGGCACGCAGACCGCCGCGATCGGCGTGCTGGTGTTCGTCAGCACCTGGCAGTTCACCCCGTTCCACGCCCTGATCTACCAGGGCGCGACCCGGGCGATCCCGCAGGTGCTCTACCAGGCCGCGCAGATCGACGGCGCCGGCACCGTACGGCAGTTCTTCCACATCACGCTGCCGCAGCTGCGCAACTCGATCATCACCTCGATGATCCTGATGATCGTCGGCGGTCTCACCACCTTCGACACGGTGCTGATCCTCACCCAGGGCGGCCCCGGCACCGACACCACCATCAGCGCCTACTACATGTACGACAAGGCCTTCAAGGGGTTCGACTTCGGCGCGGGCGCCGCGGTCGCGCTGATGCTCGTCGTCGTCGCCACCGTGATCTCGCTGATCGTCGTCCGCGTCTCCGGCTACGACAAGATGGCCGGCACCAAGGAGGGGCTCTGATGAGGCGCCGCCCCAACTACCTGGCGGGCCTGGGCGCCCTGCTGTGGCTCGCGCTGGTGGGCCTGCCGCTGTACGTCATGCTCGGCGCCACCGTGCAGACGCGCGAGGCGTACAGCGCGGGCGGCCCGCTGGCCTTCCCCCGCTCCTTCACGCTGGACAACTACGTCCAGGACTTCAGCAACGGCTTCGGGCAGTACTTCCTCAACACGGTCGTCGTCACGGTCAGCGTGGTGGCCATCGTGCTGCTGCTCGTGCCGCCGCTGGCGTTCACCATCGTCCGCAACCGGGGTCGCGGCACCTCCGGGGTGTTCCGGCTCTTCCTGCTGGGCCTGGCCATCCCCGCGCAGGCCGTGATCGTCCCGATGTTCTACGTCATCAGCAAGGCCGGGCTCTACGACAACCTCATCGGCGTCATCCTGCCGACGGCGGCGTTCTGCCTGCCGGTGTGCACGCTGATCCTGACCGGCACGATGCGCGACATCACCTCCGACCTGTTCGAGGCGATGGCCATGGACGGCGCCTCCGTCCGGCGGACCTTCTTCCAGCTCGTCCTGCCGCTGTCCGGCAGCGGACTGTCGACGATCGTCGTCTTCTCCGCCCTGCAGGCGTGGAACGGCTTCCTCTTCCCCCTCGTGCTCACCCAGTCCGAGGAGACCAAGGTGATCACGCTGGGCCTCTACAACTTCCGGACCCAGTACGGCATCAACATCCCCGGCCTGCTGGCCGCGGTGGTGCTGTCCACGATCCCCGTCCTGCTCGTCTACCTGTTCGCCCGCCGTGCCCTCGTGCAGGGGCTCATGGGCGTCGGAGGAAAGTGAACGACAACGTGACCGCCGACTCCCGCGTCGAGGCGCTGATCCGCGACATGACCCTGGGCGAGAAGATCGCCCAGCTCTACGGCGTCTGGGTCGGCGCCTCCAGCGAGGGCGCCGAAGTGGCCCCCCACCAGCACGACATGGACGAGCCGCCCCGTCTGGACGACCTCCTGCCGGACGGCCTCGGACAGCTCACCCGCCCCTTCGGCACCGTCCCCGTCGACCCCGCCCTGGGCGCGCTGTCCCTGATGCGCACCCAGCAGCGGATCGCCGGGGCCAACCGGTTCGGCATCCCGGCCATGGCCCACGAGGAGTGCCTCGCGGGCTTCGCGGCCTGGGGAGCGACCACCTACCCCGTCCCGCTGTCCTGGGGCGCCTCCTTCGACCCCGAGCTGGTCCGGGTGATGGCCGCGGCCATCGGCCGCGACATGCGCTCCGTCGGCGTCCACCAGGGTCTGGCCCCGGTCCTCGACGTCGTGCGCGACGCGCGCTGGGGCCGGGTCGAGGAGACGATCGGCGAGGACCCGTACCTCGTCGGGACCATCGCCACCGCGTACATCCAGGGCCTGGAGTCCGCGGGCATCGTGGCCACCCTGAAGCACTTCGCCGGCTACTCCGCCTCCCGCGCCGGGCGCAACCTCGCGCCGGTCAGCATGGGCCCGCGCGAGCGCGCCGACGTCGTCCTGCCGCCCTTCGAGATGGCGGTCCGGGAGAGCGGCGTCCGGTCCGTGATGCACGCGTACACCGACACCGACGGCGTCCCTTCGGCCGCCGACGAGGAACTGCTCACGGGGCTGCTCCGGGACACCTGGGGCTTCGACGGGACCGTGGTCGCCGACTACTTCGGGATCGCCTTCCTCAAGACCCTGCACGGCGTCGCGGCCGACTGGGCGGACGCCGCGGGCACCGCGCTGCACGCCGGCGTGGACGTGGAGCTCCCCACCGTCAAGACCTTCGGGCAGCCGCTGCGGGACGCCGTCGCCGCGGGCCTGGTCGACGAGAAGCTCGTGGACCGCGCGCTGCGCCGCGTCCTGACCCAGAAGGCGCAGCTCGGCCTGCTCGACCCCGGGTGGAGCCCGGTGCCGTCCGCGCTCGCCGGGGCCGACCTCACCGACCCGCAGGGCCTGCGCGGCACGGTCGACCTGAACTCCGCCGCCCACCGGGACCTGTCGCGGCGCCTCGCCGAGCGGTCCGCCGTCCTGCTGAGCAACGACGGCACCCTGCCCCTGGGGCGGCCCGCCCGCATCGCGCTCGTCGGTCCCCAGGCGCAGACCCCGACCGCCGTGCTGGGCTGCTACTCCTTCCCCGTGCACGTCGGCGCCCAGCACCCGGACACCCCGCTCGGCATCGACCTGCCCACGCTGCGCCAGGCCCTGGTGGCGGAGTTCCCCGGCTCCGAGATCGTGACCGTGGCGGGCTGCGGCGTCGATGACAGCGATGTCTCCGGCATCGCGGCGGCCGTGCGCGCGGCCCTGGACGCCGACGTGGTGGTCGCCGCGCTGGGCGACCGCGCCGGGCTCTTCGGCCGCGGCACCAGCGGCGAGGGCTGCGACGCGGAGTCGCTCACCCTGCCCGGCGTGCAGCAGCGGCTGCTCGACGCGCTCCTCGACACGGGGACGCCCGTCGTGCTCACCCTGCTGGCCGGCCGCCCGTACGCCCTCGGACGGGCCGTGGAGGAGGCCGCGGCCGTCGTCCAGACCTTCTTCCCGGGACAGGAGGGCACCCCGGCTCTGGCCGGAGTGCTGAGCGGGCGGATCAACCCGTCCGGGCGGCTGCCGGTGAGCGTGCCCCGGCACCCGGGCGTCCAGCCCTCCACCTACCTCGCCGCGCCGCTCGCGCGGGCCAGCGAGGTCTCCAACATCGACCCGGCCGCGGCCTTCGGCTTCGGCCACGGGCTGACGTACACGGCCTTCGAGTGGTCGGCGCCGCAGGTGCACGGCGGCGCCGACGGCCGGGCCGTCACCGGCACCGACGGCGAGGTCGAACTGTCCTTCACCGTCCGCAACACCGGCGGTCGCGCGGGCAGCGAGGTCGTCCAGGTCTACCTGCACGACCCGATCGCCTCCGTCGTCCAGCCGGTGCAGCGGCTCGTCGGCTACCTCCGGGTGCCGCTGGAGGCGGGCGAGGCGCGGCGCATCGGCGTCACGGTCCCCGCCGACGTCGCCGCCTTCACCGGCCGGGACGGCCGCCGCGTCGTGGAACCGGGGGAGCTGGAGGTGCGGCTGGCGGCCTCCAGCACCGACGTCCGGTTCACCGTACGGGCGGAACTCACCGGCCCGGCGCGGCAGGTGGACCACACCCGGCGGCTGCACGCGCTGGTCACCGGCGTACCGGAGGAGTCCAGGTGAGCCTGCCCGAAGGGACGGGGGAGGCGGCCGTGTCGACGGCGAACGTCGCCAACCCCGTCCTGCCGGGCTGCCATCCCGACCCGAGCGTCTGCCGGGTCGGGGCCGACTTCTACCTGGTGAACTCGACGTTCGAGTACTTCCCGGGCATCCCGGTGTTCCACAGCCGCGACCTGGTCCACTGGCGGCCGATCGGGCACGTCCTGGACCGGCCCTCGCAGGTGGACCTCGGCACCGTCGCCTCCTCCGAGGGGATCTTCGCCGCGACGATCCGGCACCACCAGGGCCGCTTCTACGTCGTGACCACCCTGGTGGGCGGCACCGGCCGGAGCGGCACCTTCGTCGTCACCGCCACCGACCCCGCCGGGCCGTGGAGCGACCCGGTGTGGCTGGACGACGCGCCCGGCATCGACCCCTCCCTGTTCTTCGACGACGACGGCCGCGCCTGGTGCACCGGCACGCGGCTCGCGGAACCGGGGGAGTGGGAGGGGCAGACCGACGTCTGGCTGCGGGAGTTCGACGCCGCGGAGCTGACCCTCACCGGCCCCGAGCACCTGCTGTGGCGCGGGGCGCTGCACGGCGCCGTGTGGGCCGAGGGGCCCCACCTGTACGCGGTGGACGGCCGCTACTACCTGCTTGCGGCGGAGGGCGGCACCGAGCACGGGCACGCCGTCAGCGTCGCCCGCGCCGACCACGTCACCGGTCCGTACACCGGGAACCCGGCCAATCCGGTGTTCACCCACCGGCACCTGGGCCGTGACTTCCCCGTCGTGGGCGTCGGCCACGCCGACCTGGTGCGCACGGCGCAGGGGCAGTGGTGGGCGGTGCTGCTGGGCAGCCGCCCGTACGGCGGGTACCACCCCAACCTCGGGCGGGAGACCTTCCTCGTCCCGGTGCGCTGGGAGGACGGCTGGCCGCTCTTCGCGCCCGGCGTCGGCACCACGCTCGGCCCGTTCCGTCCGCCCGCGGTCGCCGGGTCCCCTCATGATCCCCACCCGGAGCCGGTGCGCGACGACTTCGACGGCCCACGGCTGGACCCGCGGTGGAACCAGGTGCGCACCGGGGAACCCTTCTGGTCGCTCACCGGACGTCCCGGCTCGCTGCGGCTGCCGCTCGGGCCCTCCACGCTCGCCGACGCCGGCACCCCCTGCTTCCTGGGCCGGCGCCAGCAGCACCAGGAGGTCAGCGTGTCCGCGCTCCTCGACGTGGCGCCCGGGACGCCGCAGGAGTGGGCGGGGCTCGCCGTCCGCCAGTCCGAGGCGGACCATCTGGTGCTCGCGGTGGCCGGTGACGGGCGCGGCGGCCGCCGCGTGCTCGCCGCGGTCCGGACACGGGGCGAGCAACACCTGCTCGCACAGGCACCGTTGCCCGCTGGCCCGGTGGTCCTGCGCATCCACGCCGAGGGCCAGCGCTACGGGCTGCGCTACGCCCCCGCCGGCGCCGGGCCCGAGGCGGAGGCCGAACTGACCTCCGTGGACGGCGGATTCCTCAGCTCGCCCCGCGCGGGCGGCTTCCTCGGCGTCTGGCTCGGCCCGTACGCCACCGCCCACGGCGCCTCCTCCACCGCCGTCGCCGACATCGACTGGTTCGACTACCGGCCTCTCGCCCCCTGACCACGGAGCCGACGTTGTTCACCGATCTCCCCGAGGCCGAACTGCGGGACCACCGCAGCACCCAGACCGCGCCCGCCGACTTCGACGACTTCTGGAGCACGACGCTCGCCGAGTCGCGCGCCGCCGGGACCGCGGCCGTCACCGTCACCCCCGCGCCCGGGCCGCGGCTGCACACGGTGCGCGTCTTCGACGTCACCTTCCCCGGCTACGGCGGTGAGCCGGTGCGGGCCTGGCTGCGGCTGCCGCACGGTGCCGAGGGACCGCTGCCCGCGGTCGTCCAGTACGTCGGCTACGGCGGCGGCCGGGGCCACGCCCTGGACAACCTGCTGTGGGCGTCGGCGGGTTTCGCCCACCTCCACATGGACACCCGTGGCCAGGGATCGGGCTGGAGCCGCGGCGACACCCCCGACTCCGGCACCACGGGCCCGCAGGCCCCCGGGATGATGACCCGTGGCATCGACGACCCCCGCACGTACTACTACCGCCGCCTGTTCACGGACGCCGTCCGCGCCGTGGACGCGGTCCGCACGCTGCCCTCGGTGGACCCCGGCCGGATCGCCGTCCTCGGCGCGAGCCAGGGCGGCGGCACCGCGCTCGCCGTGGCCGCCCTCGCCCCGGAGGTCCACGCCCTGGTGGCGCACGTGCCGTTCCTGTGCGACTTCCCCCGGGCCACGGTGATCACGGACGCGGACCCGTACCGTGAGATCGGCCGCTACCTCGCCGTGCACCGCGGCAACGCCGAGCGGGCCATGCGCACCCTGTCCTACTTCGACGGCGTCAACTTCGCCGCCCGCGCCCGGGTCCCGGCCCGCTTCTCCGCGGCCCTGATGGACGAGATCACGCCGCCCTCCACGGTCTTCGCCGCGTACAACGCGTACGCGGGACCCAAGGAGATCGCCGTCTGGCCCTGGAACGGGCACGAGGGCGGCGCCGTCGACGACGACGAGGAGGCACTGGCCTTCCTGCGTGCGCGCCTCTGAGGGCGACGTGAAGTGCGACCTCATCATGCGGAGTTGAGGTGGAAGACCGTACAACCTTCGCTCTTCCTTGATCGTCGTAGGGGTGCACCGGAGACCCCGGTGCACCACTGATGTGGCCACACCCTTGGGGAAGAGTCATGCGATCTGACTCCGTCGGGCGCTCGCTGCGCCGTGGAGCCTCTGCCGTCGCGGCGGCCGGCCTGTTCGTGGCCGGTCTCGCCGTGCCCGCGCACGCCGCCGCCGCCGAGACCGACCAGCTGTGGATCAACGCACCGTCCGAACTGCCGCTGCCCCTCGGCACGGGCGGCGGAGAACCGCAGACGCGCACGCTCGACATCGGCATCTACCACGACAACGACAACTTCACGGTCACCGACGGCGAGGTCACCGTGGACGTCTCCGGGGTCGCGGGCGTCGCGGAGGTGACCTGGCCGGAGAACTGCACGCCCAGCGGCACGATCGCCGTCTGCCACGTGCCCGAGGTGCCCGTGATCGGCGGCGACTACAGCAGGCAGATCCACCTCTCGGTACGCGCGGCGGACGGTGCGGCGGGCGGGGTGTCCGGCCGGATCACCTACGAGGCGACCGCCGTCGGCGGCCCCGACGGCACCCTCACCGCCCCGCGGGGCGATTCCGACACCATGCTCACCGTCTCCTCCGGCCCGGACCTGTCGCTCGCGGAGATCGCCCCGGTCCAGCACGCCGCCCCCGGCGCCACGGTGCGGCTCCCGTTCGGGCTGACCAACAACGGCAACGAGAGCGCGCAGGGCTTCACGCTGAAGTTCATGGCCTCCTACGGCATCCAGAAGCTGACCAAGTACAAGCGCTGCACCTACACGACGTCGAACGACGGCGAGTACGCGCCGATGACCTTCGCGACGTGCACCTTCGACCGGGTGCTGGCGCCGGGGGACTCATTCCGGCTGCCCAAGAAGCTCAAGGCGGTGCTCGCCCCGTACGCGATGAACGAGCGGCTCGACATCAGCGTCGAGCCCGGCGGGGGCGCCGAGGACCTCGAGAGCCGTGACAACTACACGGTGGTCGGCGTCAGCGCCGACAACACCGCGGACTTCGCGGTGACCGGCGACGCGGTCACCGGTGCGGCGGGCGAGACGGTGACGGCCCGGCTCACGTTCCGCAACAACGGCCCGGCCTGGCTCGGCAACCTCGGCTCCGGCGACCCCGTCGCGAAGGTCCGGCTGATCGTCCCCGCGGGCACCAAGGTCACCGGCGTCCCGTCCGGCTGTGACCCGCACACGCTCTCCGGCGGCTACTACCCGCAGGAGACGGGGGCGCCGCGCTACGACTGCGCCCTGCCGTACTGGGTGCTGGAGAACACCGAGCGCTCGTACGACTTCTCGCTGCGGATCGACACCGCGGTGCCCGGCACGACCGGTGCGGTGAGCATCCACCCGGAGTTCGGCGAGTTCCCGTACGACCCGGACGCCACCAACAACACGGCGGTCCTGGCGGTCAACTGACCTGACCCGCCCCGGCACGTGGTGCAGGAGGCTCCCGCACCATGTGCCGGGGCGGGGCGGGGCGGGGCGGGGCGGTCAGCGGCCTTGCGGCCCGGGCAGCGGCTCGCCCGTCTCCAGCAGCGTCTTCAGGCCCGACACGAGGGCGGGCCAGCCCTGGGAGACCATGCCCAGCACCCCGCTGTCCGGGTCGTGGGCCTCGTGGACGACGGTCAGCCTGACCGTCTCCCCGAGCGGTTCGATCTCGAACGTCACCTGGGAGCGGCGATCCCCGGCCAGCCGGGCGCGGACCTCCTCGCTCACCCCCGCGTTCCGAGCCCACTGAGGGGTGAAGGTGTGCCAGGTGTAGGAGAGCCGGCGCGGCGGATCGGACTCCAGCACGACCTGGGCGGGATCGGCGGTGCGGGCGCCGCCCTCCTCCCAGACCATGGCCGAGCCGGCCGCCCAGTCGGTCTCGAAGGCGACGCCCCAGTAGCGGCGCGTGAACGCCGGGTCGGTCAGCGCCTGCCAGAGGCGCTCGGGCGTGGTGCGGACGTAGGTCGTGTAGACGAATGCGGACTCGCTCATGGGTGGCTGCTCCAATGCCCTCTGGAGGTCGGCGAGCGCCCGCGCGCGCTCGCGGTCGTACCGGTCGATCCATCGTTCGGCGACGGCGTTGATCGGTGCGGCGTTGAGGTAGTGCAGCTTCTCCCGGCCCCGCCGGACCGTGGTGACCAGCCGGGCCTCCTCCAGTACGGCCAGGTGCTTGCTGACCGACTGGCGGGCCATGTCCAGCCCCGCGCACAGCTCGCGCAGGGTCTGCCCGTTGCGTGCGTTGAGGCTGTCCAGCAGCCGCCGGCGGCTGGCGTCGGCCAGCGCCTTGAAGACCTCGTCCATCCCGCTTCCCCGCCGCCGGAAACGCAGCCGTCCGGCTGCCTGTCGAACATAGGCAGCCGGACGGCTGCATGTCAACGCGATACAGCCGAGGGGGTGTGGGTGTGGGTGTGAGGGTGTGGGGGCGCGCCGCTACCCGGCCCGCAGGTCCCGTACGCGGCGGATCTTGCCGACGGACCGCTCGACGGTGTCGGGGTCGACGACCGTCACCTCGACGCTGACGCCCACGCCGTCCTTGACGCCCGCCGCGATGGAGCGTGCCGCCTCCTCGCGCGACACGGCCCCGGCGTCGGGGCGCGCCTCGACGACGACCTCCATGTGGTCCATGCGGCCGCGCTTGGTGAGCCGGATCTGGAAGTGCGGGGCCACACCGGGCGTGCGCAGCACGATCTCCTCGATCTGGCTGGGGAAGACGTTCACCCCGCGCAGGATGATCATGTCGTCGGAGCGGCCGGTGATCTTCTGGATGCGGCGGAAGGCGGGGCGCGCGGTGCCGGGCAGCAGCCGGGTCAGGTCACGGGTGCGGTAACGGATGATCGGCAGCGCCTCCTTGGTGAGGGAGGTGAAGACCAGCTCGCCCTCCTCGCCCTCCGGCACCGGCTCGCCCGTGATCGGGTCCACCACCTCGGGGTAGAAGTGGTCCTCCCACACGTGCAGGCCGTCCTTGGTCTCCACGCACTCCTGGGCGACGCCCGGGCCGATCACCTCGGACAGGCCGTAGATGTCGACGGCGTGGATGTCCATGCGCTCCTCGATCTCCCGGCGCATCTCCTCCGTCCACGGCTCCGCGCCGAAGATGCCGATCCGCAGCGAGGTGCCGCGCGGGTCGACGCCCTGGCGCTCGAACTCGTCCAGCAGGGTCAGCATGTACGACGGGGTGACCATGATGATCTCGGGCTGGAAGTCCTGGATGATCTGCACTTGACGGGCCGTCATGCCGCCGGAGGCGGGGATCACCGTGCACCCGGCGCGCTCCGCGCCGTAGTGCGCGCCCAGGCCGCCGGTGAACAGGCCGTAGCCGTAGGAGACGTGCACCTTGTGGCCGGGGCGCCCGCCGGCGGCACGTATGGAACGGGCCACCACGTCGGACCACATGGACAGGTCGTTCTCGGTGTAGCCCACCACGGTCGGCAGGCCGGTCGTGCCACTGGAGGCGTGGACGCGGCGCACCTGGTCCATGGGCACGGCGAACATGCCGAAGGGGTAGTTGTCGCGCAGGTCGGCCTTGGTGGTGAACGGGAAGCGCGCCAGGTCGTCCAGGCCCGCGCAGTCCTCGGGGCGCAGTCCGGCCTCGTCGAACTTCTTCCGGTAGGCCTCGACGTTGTCGTACGCGTGGCGCAGCGTCGCCCGGAGCCGGGTGAGCTGCAGCTCCCGCAGCTCTCCGGGGCCCAGCTTCTCGGCGGCGTCCAGCAAGCCGTCGGGGAGCGGCTCTCCCAGGCGCGCCCCCGCGGTCGCCCGGTCCGTCGGCTCGCTGCTCATCCGTTCTCCTTCGTGCGTCCGATGCTGCGGCTGCGCCCGCGGAACTCCGCCACCACCTGGTCGCCCCGCAGGATGCTCACGTCGTAGATGCCGCTGCGGCCGAAGCGGGTGCGTTCCTGTGCGATGGCGACCAGTTCGTCGCCCTCGTGGACGGGGGCGACGAAGGAGATGTCCGCCCCGGCGGCCACCGTCACCGGGCCGTGGCTGTTGCAGGCGCAGGCGAAGGCGGTGTCGGCGAACAGGAAGAGGTAGCCCCCGTGGGCGATCCCGTGCCCGTTGACCATCGCGGGCGTGACGGCCATGCGCAGCACGGCCGTGCCCTCGCCGGTCTCCAGCAGCTCGATGCCCAGGCTCTGCGACGCCTTGTCGGCGGCGAACATGCTCTCCGCCGGGCCCTTGGTCGCGTCCATGGCATCCCTCACGATCGTCACCACCCTTGTGAACCGACCGAACATTCGGTTAGCGTGCGGCACCCAAGGTAATCCAGCATCCGAACTGCCTGTCAAGAGGTGGAACGCATGTCCCAGCACCTCCCCGCGCTACCCGCAGACGAGGTCTTCCTGATCGACGGCGCGCGCACCCCGCAGGGCCGTTACGGCGGCGCCCTGGCCTCCGTGCGCCCCGACGACCTGGCGGCCCTGGTGGTCGGCGAGGCCGTGAGCCGCGCCGGGATCCCGGCCGGGGCCGTGGACGAGGTGATCCTCGGCGCCGCCAACCAGGCGGGCGAGGACAACCGCGACGTCGCCCGGATGGCCGTGCTGCTGGCCGGCCTGCCGCACACGGTGCCCGGCTACACCGTCAACCGGCTGTGCGCCTCCGGGCTCACCGCCGTCGCCTCGGCGGCGCAGGCGATCCGCTCCGGCGAGGCCGACCTGGTGGTCGCCGGCGGTGTGGAGTCCATGACCCGTGCCCCCTGGGTGATGGCCAAGCCCGGCACCCCGTGGGCCAAGCCCGGCGAGGTGTACGACACCTCCCTGGGCTGGCGCTTCACCAACCCGCGCTTCACCGCCGAGGACACGCTGTCCATGGGGGAGACCGCGGAGGAGGTCGCCGCCCTGGACGGGATCAGCCGCGCCGACTCCGACGCCTTCGCGCTGCGCAGCCACCGGCGGGCCGTCGCGGCCCAGGAGGCCGGCCGTTTCGACCGCGAGATCGTGCCGGTCGCCGTCAGGGACGGCGAGGTCACCCGTGACGAGGGCCCGCGTCCCTCCACCACCCTGGAGAAGCTCGGGACCCTGCGCACCATCTTCCGCAAGGACGGCATCGTGACCGCCGGCTCCTCCTCGCCGCTCTCCGACGGCGCCGCGGCTCTCGTGGTCGCCGGCCGCGCGGCCGTCGAGCGGTACGGCCTCACGCCCCGCGCCAGGATCGTCACCTCCGCCACCGCCGGGGTCGAGCCCCACCTCATGGGCCTCGGTCCCGTCCCGGCGACGGAGAAGGCGCTCGCCCGCGCCGGATGGCAGACCGGCGACCTGGACGCCGTCGAACTCAACGAGGCCTTCGCCGCCCAGGCCCTCGCGGTCGTCCGCCGTCTGAAGCTGGACGAGGAGCGGGTCAACGCCGACGGCGGCGCGATCGCGCTCGGCCACCCGCTGGGCTGCTCGGGCGCCCGCATCCTGCTCACCCTCCTCGGCCGCCTGGAGCGCGAGGGTGGCCGCCGCGGCCTCGCCACCCTCTGCGTGGGCGTCGGTCAGGGTGTGGCGATGCTGGTGGAGCGGGTGTGAGCGCAGGCTTCGGCGGACCGCGGGCGACCGTCGTCCACAGGGCTTGCCGGGTGCGGCAAAGTTCGTCAGACTGTAACCGAACGAATGGTCGGTAGGGGAAGCTGGTATCGATGACCACACCGAACGCCACCGTGCCGCCGGAGGGCGCGCAGGCGCCGCTCCAGGAGCACTTCGACGCCACGATCGCGCGGGACCAGCGCATCGAGCCGCGGGACTGGATGCCCGACGGCTACCGCAGGACGCTGATCCGGCAGATCGCGCAGCACGCGCACTCGGAGATCATCGGCATGCAGCCCGAGGGCGAGTGGATCACCCGTGCCCCGTCGTTGCGCCGCAAGGCCATCCTGTTCGCGAAGGTCCAGGACGAGGCCGGCCACGGGCTGTACCTCTACTCGGCCGCCGAGACCCTGGGCATCGACCGCGCGGAGCTCACGCAGCGTCTGATCGAGGGCCGTCAGAAGTACTCCTCGATCTTCAACTACCCGACCCTCAGCTTCGCCGACGTCGGCGTCATCGGCTGGTTCGTCGACGGCGCGGCGATCTGCAACCAGGTGCCGCTGTGCCGCTCCTCCTACGGGCCGTACGCCCGCGCCATGGTGCGCATCTGCAAGGAGGAGTCCTTCCACCAGCGGCAGGGCTACGAGCTGCTGATGACGATGATGCGCGGCACGCAGGCCCAGCGGGAGATGGTGCAGGACGCGGTGGACCGCTGGTGGTGGCCGTCGCTGATGATGTTCGGGCCGCCCGACGGCGACTCGCCCAACTCGGCCGCGTCGATGGCCTGGAAGATCAAGCGCCACAGCAACGACGAGCTGCGCCGGCGGTTCGTCGACATGACCGTCCCGCAGGCCGACAAGCTCGGCGTGACCCTGCCCGACCCGGAGCTGCGCTGGAACGAGGAGCGCGGCCGGCACGACTTCGGCACCCCCGACTGGTCGGAGCTGCAGCGCGTCATCAGCGGCGACGGGCCGTGCAACGCCGAGCGGATGGAACGCCGCCGCTCCGCACACGAGGAAGGCGCCTGGGTGCGCGAGGCCGCGACCGCCCACGCCGCCAAGCAGGCGGCCCGGGCAGAGGAAGGAGCCGTGGCATGAGCACCACCGGCGACAGCACGACCCGGGCCGAGTGGCCCCTGTACGAGGTGTTCGTCCGCGGCAAGCGCGGCCTGAACCACGTCCACGTCGGCTCCCTGCACGCGGCCGACGACCGCATGGCCCTCACCCACGCCCGCGACCTGTACACGCGGCGCAACGAGGGCGTGAGCATCTGGGTGGTGCGCTCGGAGCACATCGCCGCGTCCACGCGGGACGAGAAGGACCCCTTCTTCACGCCCAGCGCAGACAAGGTCTACCGGCACCCCACCTTCTACGACATCCCCGAAGACGTCCCCCACATCTAGGAGCAGGGCATGAGCGACGAGCACGTCTACCTGTCCCTGGCCGAGGGGCACGAGGACAGCGACGCCCGCTGGGCCTTCGGCACCGGCTTCGAGGACCCGCTGCACGGCGTCGACACCGCCGTGCCCGAGGGTGTGGACGCCGCGGAGCTGGCCGCCCACTGCCTGGCGCTGGGCGACGACGCCCTGGTGGGCGCCCAGCGCCTGGCCGAGTGGTGCACCCGCGCGCCGGAGCTGGAGGAGGAGGTGGCGCTCGCCAACATCGGGCTCGACCTGCTCGGCCAGGCCCGTCTGCTCTACTCCCGCGCCGGTCAGGTGGACGGCACCGGTCGCGACGAGGACGCCTACGCGTACCTGCGGGACGCCGCCGACTTCCGCAACGTCCGCCTGGCCGAACTTCCCTGCGGGGACTTCGCGTTCTCCATGGCCCGGCTGCTCGTCACGTCCTGCTGGCGGCTCGCCGTCTTCGAGCGGCTCGCCCGCTCCGCGCAGGACCCGGTGCTCGCCGCCGTCGCCGCCAAGGGCGTCAACGAGCTGACCTACCACCGGCAGTACGCCGCCGAGTGGGTGGTACGGCTCGGCGACGGCACCGAGGAGTCGCACCGCCGCATGCGGGCCGGCCTGGAACAGGTCGCCCCCTACCTGGAGGAACTGTTCACGGCCGGCGCCACGTGCGGGGCCGACCCGGCCGGTGTGCGGGACGAGGTGACCGCCGCGCTGCGCCAGGTCACCGGGGCCGCCGGGCTGCCTCCGGTCCAGGCCGATCCCCTGCCCGGCCACGGCCGTGAGGGCGACCGCACCGAACACCTCGCCCCGCTGCTCGCGGAGTTGCAGGGCATCGCCCGCGCACACCCCGGAGCGGTCTGGTGAGCGCCGTGACCGTGCTCACCGACGCGCACCGGGCGGCCCGCGTCGCCGCCGAGGTGCCGGACCCCGAGCTGCCCATGCTGACCCTGGCCGATCTCGGCGTCCTGCGTGACGTCGAGGTCACCGGGGACGGCACGGTCGTGGCCGCCCTCACCCCCACCTACTCGGGCTGCCCGGCCATGGCGGAGATGCGCGCCGACGTGGCCGCCCGGCTGCGCGCCGCGGGCTTCGACCGGGTCGAGATCCGCACCGTCCTGGACCCGCCGTGGACGACCGACTGGATCACCCCCGAGGGCCGCCGCAAGCTCGCCGAGCACGGCATCGCACCCCCCGGTCCCGCACCCCGGCGCGCCACCGGGCCGGTGCCGCTGGTGCTCACCGCCACCCGGCGCGACGTCGCCTGCCCCCGCTGCGGCTCGGCGGACACCGAGGAGACCTCGCGCTTCGCCGCCACCTCCTGCAAGGCCCTGTGGCGCTGCCGTGCCTGCCTGGAGCCGTTCGAGTACGTCAAGGAGATCTGATGGCCCCGACCATCCCCGCCCCGCAGGCGCCGGCCCCGCGCGTCCGCCGCCGCCCGGCCTTCCACGCCCTGCGGGTCGCCGCGGTCGAGCCGCTCTGCGAGGACGCCGCCGCCGTCAGCTTCGACATACCGCAGGAGCTGGCCGGGGAGTTCGCCTTCGCCCCCGGTCAGTCCCTCACGCTGCGCCGCGAGGTCGACGGCCGGGACGAGCGACGCTCGTACTCCATCTGCTCGCCCGCCGGCGCCACCCCCCGCATCGGGGTGCGCGTGGTGCCCGGCGGCCTGTTCTCGTCGTGGCTGGTGCACGAGGTACGTCCGGGCGACACCGTCGAGGTCATGGGCCCCACCGGCGCCTTCACCCCCGACCTCAGCGCGTCCGGGCACCATGTACTCATCGCCGCGGGCTCCGGCATCACCCCGATGCTCTCCATCGCCGAGTCCGTCCTCGCCGCCGATCTCGGGTCCCGGGTCACGCTCTTCTACGGCAACCGGCGCACCGACACCGTGATGTTCGCCGACGAGCTCGCCGAGCTGAAGGACCTGCACCCCGCCCGGTTCCAGCTCGCCCACGTGCTCTCGCGGGAGCCGCGCGAGGCCGAGGTGCTCTCCGGCCGCCTCGACGCCGGACGGCTCGCCACCCTCGTCGAGGGCCTCGTCGACGTCCCGAACGCCGACCACTGGTGGCTGTGCGGCCCGCACGGCATGGTCGTCGACGCCCAGCAGGTCCTCGCCGGCCTCGGCGTGCCCGGGGACCGGGTGCACCAGGAGCTGTTCTACGCGGACGACGAGCCCGTGACCCCGGTGCACCACGAGGACGCCGTGGCCGAGGGCCCGGTCAGCCAGGTCACCATCGTCCTCGACGGCCGTACGACCACGGCCGCGCTGCCGCGTGACCGCAGCGTCCTCGACGGCGCCCAGCGCACCCGGCCCGATCTGCCCTTCGCCTGCAAGGGCGGCGTCTGCGGTACCTGCCGCGCGCTCGTCACCGACGGCAAGGCCGAGATGCGCCGCAACTTCGCCCTCGAGGCGTCCGAGGTCGACGCGGGCTACGTGCTGACCTGCCAGAGCTACCCGGAGTCCGACAACCTGACGGTCGACTACGACAGCTGACGCCTCGTCGGCGCCCCCCACCCCCCGGAACCGGTTGGTAAGGTCGGCCCGGGGGTGGGAGGTGGACGACGTGCTGAGCGAGGTCGGCGAGGTCTCCGACGCCGGGCCGTTCGTGCACCCCGCGCTGTTCTACCGGAACGCACGGGAGTACACGGCCGCCACGGTGCCTTTCCTGCTGGACGGGATGGCCGCCGGGGAGCCGGTCGCCGTGGCCGTTCCCCCACCCCGTCTCGCCCAGTTGCGCGCCGCGTTGGGCCCGCGCGGCGCCGAGGTGCACTGGGTCGACATGGAGCGGGCCGGGCGCAATCCCGGTCGCATCATCCCCGGCGTGCTGCGGGCCTTCGCCGACACCCGGCCCACCGGACGGGTACGGATCATCGGGGAGCCCGTCTGGCCCGGGCGGAGCGCCCTGGAGTACCCGGCGTGCGCCCAGCACGAGGCACTGATCAACATGGCGTTCGCCGGACGCCCCGTGACGATCCTGTGCCCCTACGACGCCGCCCGGCTGGACGCCGCGGTGCTGGCGGAGGCCCGCGCCACGCATCCCGTGGTGGTCGACGGCGACCGCGAGGAACGCAGCGCGCACTACGCACCGCGCCGGGTGATCGCCGCGCACAACCGGCTGCCGCAACCCCCGCCCGGCGCCCTCGCCTTCGGCTTCGCGGAGCCGCAACTCGCCGACGCCCGGCACGCCGCGACGGCCGAGGCACGCCGACTGGGCCTGGGCGGCGAGCGGCTCGCCGAGTTCTCCCTCGCCGCCGGCGAACTGATCACGAACAGCGTGCTGCACGGCGGCGGGTCGGGCGTCGTCCGCGTCTGGGCGGGGGACGGCCACGTGGTGTGCGAGGTGCACGACCGCGGACGGCTGACCGACCCGCTCGCCGGCCGCCACCCCGCGTCACGGGACCGGCCCCACGGCAGGGGCCTGTTGGTGGTCCACCGCATCGCCGACCTGGTGCGCCAGCGCACCGCAGGCGACGGCACCACCATCCGCTTCTACCTGCGAGGCTGACCGCCCGCGCGGGACCGGCGGGCGCGCATGCCCGCCGGTCCCGCGGTCCGTGGTCACCAGAGCGGTCAGCGGCCGAAGACGTCCTTGCCCACGTCCTTGCCCTTCTCCACGGCCTGCTTGGCGTCGCTGCCGACTTGATCCTTCTTCCCCTTCATGCGCAGGCTCTCATTGCCGGTCACCTTGCCCGTGGCCTCCTCCGCTTTGCCCTTCATCTTCTGGCCGGTGTGCTTGACCTTCTTCTCGGCACCCATGGGGTTCTCCTTCCAGGGCTCGATCAGCGCTCCCCTCCGCCTGCCCGGAAGGTCCTGAATAAAACCATTTGCTCGGATTCTGCAGATGGCGGCCCAGCAAGGCGCCCCCGAACACCACGAAACCCACCCCGATCAGCCAGCACTGCACGATCAGCACCGTGCCGACGGCCCCGTACGAGACGGCGTTGGTCACGATCAGCGGGGCGAACACGAAGGAGGAGAAGACCCGCAGCCCGATGAGGCCGACCATCGTCGCGACGGCCCCGGGCGCCAGCGCTGCCCACGGCACCTGCCCGGCCAGCAGGAAGTACTGCCCCCACCAGAAGAAGGCGAAGCCCAGCACGACGGCCGTGCCGCCGCGGAACACCGTGTCCGGCCACCCGCCGCCCAGCACCACCCCGCTCTGCGCCTCCGCGAACAGGTACGCGGTCAGCGCCGCCAGCCACACCGCCCGCCGCCACACGTGGTGCCACGGAGTGGGCGGCACCTGCCAGATCCGGGTGTAGCCGACCTCGACGCACGCTGCGAAGGAGAGCCCGAAGAGCGCCAGCGCCAGCAGGCTCAGACCGCTCGTGGAGCTGATCACCTTGCGTGGCGCGGCGAACAGCTCCCGCACGGCCTCCGCGGGCCGAGCCGACAGGCCCATGCCGTCCACGACCCACTGGGCGAAGCCGTTGCCGTGGAAGGGCAGAGCCGCGGCGACCACGATCAGCAGCGGGACCAGCGTCACCAGACCGAGTGCCGCGAACCCCATGGAGCGCTGCAGCAGCTCCAGTTCGCCCCCCTGGTGCCACATGCGGCCCGCCCGTGAGTCCCGCCACGACCGGTATGGATGCCGGAGCCACCGGGCCGCCCCACCTGCCATCGTGGGGGCCTCAGCGCACGGGGGCGCGGCCCGCCGCGAGGCGTGCCGTCTCCACCCGGGTCCCCAGGGGTTCTGAGCCCATGGCTCGTCCTCCTTGCTCAGGCCTGCTCGGCGGGCGGGACGCCGCTGCGGCTCGCTGCCCCGGCCTCATGAGGTGCACCTTCCCCGTACGACCCGGACGAACCGGACGGCACGGCGGGCCCCGGCGCGGCGCGCAGCGAGGTGCGCCCGGCGCGCCACGCGCCCAGCAGGTGCTCCTCCAGGCGCCGCTCCACCAGCGCCATGGCGCGGATCCCCAGGACGACGTCGGCGGTGAGGAGCGGTTCGCGGGCCAGCAGGTCGCCGATGACGTCGCGACGCAGCACCTGCTCGTGCACTGCGTCGGCCTCGACGTGCTCCTCGTAGAAGTGCCGGCAGGCGGCACCGCCGCCGAGCCGGTCGATCGCCTCCACCGTCCGGCGGGCGGACGGCGGGGTGGAGATCTCGGCGGCCGCGAAGTGCCCCACGAGCGCCCCGCGCAGTTCCCGGCGCAGGCCCAGCCAGGAGATCAGGTTCACCGTGGCGAGGGTGACGGCCGGTACGGCGTCCACGTAGTGGCCGTAGGAGGCGTCCAACCCGGCGTCCCGGAGCAGGTCGGCGTAGAGCCTCGCGTGCACGCGCTCTGCGCGCCCGCTCCCGAACTCGTCGTACTCGACGGCCACCAGAGCGGCCTTCGCCCGGCCGGTGAGCCTCGGGATGACCCATGCGTGCGGATCGGCCTCCTTCAGCTGGTAGACCGACCGGTGCACGAAGTACTCCCGCAACTGCTCCCAGGTGCTCTCGTCGCGGAGGAAGTGCGACACACCGCGCCCGTCGCGCGGCTCGCGCAGCAGGCCCTCCAGTTCCCGGTCGAGGGCCGCGCGGGCCGCGGCGCCGCCCGGGGTGGCCGGCAGCTCGGCGCGGAGGGCCGCCCCGAAGGAGCCCTCCATGGCGCCGCGCAGCGCGAGCAGCCCCGGATCCCACTCCCAGCCGGGGTGCACCCCGGCGAAACCCCGGTAGTGGAGTTCGTAGCAGACGTGCAGCGCGAGCTGTACGTCCTCGCCGTACGGATCGGCGGCCTCGACCGCCCCGGTGGGCACCGGAAGGGCGGTACCCGGCGGCCCCTGGGTGAGGGCGCCGAGCACGGCCCGGGAGAGGGGGCCGCGCGGTGCGGGTGGCGTGGGCTCAGCGGTCCGGGGACCGGTCGAGAGGTCGGAGACCGCGTCCATCGGGTCCTCCGTGGGTCGGTGCGTGGACGTCGTCGGCGTACGGGCGTCCGCTGGTGCCCCTGCCCGCTGACGCCGGGGGCATGCGGCCGTCCGTCGCCGTCTGCTCGACCAGCATGTCCACGGCGGCGCGGGGGCCGCCCGCCGCCGCGGCCCGCCGCTGCCGGTCGGCGCCGCTCCCGGTCCGGGCGAGGGCGGCCGTGGCCTCGCGGACGAAGGCCAGGTCGCCGGTGTCCTCCAGCGCGGGCGCGACGCGCCGGAGCAGCTCGTCACGCAGCGCCGTGGCGGGCACGCGGGTCTCCCGGACGGGATGGATCCCCGGGCCCGACATGCCGTAGCGGGCCGCCGACCAGAGCGCGGCCGCGGCGAGCTGAGCCGTCATGCGCGGGGCCGGGACGCCCCTGGAGAGGTCGTCGAGCGCCGTGCGCACGAGCGCCCGCGTGAGCGCGGCCTGCAACGCCGTCTCCCATGTCGCGCCCAGTGCGTCCGCGGCCCGGACCTCCACCGTGGGCAGCCGCGGCGAGGGCCTGGCCAGCCAGAACGTCATGGCGTGGTCCACCAGCACCCCGCAGGCCACCAGCCGGTCGACCTCGGCGTCGTGCTCCGCCGCCGACGCGAACCACGGCGGGATCCCGGAACCGGGGAACCGCGCCTGGTCCAGCACACGCCAGCTGGCGTAACCGGAGTCGCGGCCCCGGTCGTAGGGCGAGTTGGCCGACAGCGCCAGCAGCGTCGGCAGCCACGGCCGCAGGTGGTTGAGGACCGCGACGGCGGTCTCCCGGTCCGGTACGCCCACGTGGACGTGGCATCCGCAGGCCCGGTAGCCGGTCGCCTGGCTCTCGTAGATGCCGGCGATCGCGGCGTAACGCTCGCCCGCACTGATCCCGGAGGGGCCGTCCAGTACGGGCGTTCCCGAAGAGACCAGCCGCGTGCCCTCGGCGGCGGCGGCATCGGCCAGCAGGCGGCGCGTGGCCGCCAGCTGGCCGGTCAGCTCGGGCAGGCGCGTGGCCACCCCGGTGGCCGACTCGATCTGCGCGGCCGACAGCTCGTGCTGCAGCGCGACGTCCGGGGCGGGCGGCGGCACGCACGAGGCCCGGGCGATGACGGCGGCGGCGCCGTCGACCAGCCGTCCGGTCCGCGGGTCGACCAGCAGGAACTCCTCCTCGACCCCGAAGGTCAGGCCACCCGTCGGCGCCCGGTCGTCCACATCGCCCATGCACCCCCCTTACCCCGCCCGCACCGCGCCGGACCCGGCCGGCCGCACGCGGAGGCCTCAGGGGCGGGCACAGGGGTCATCCGCCCGGGGCGACACGACCGCGCCACGCGCCCGTCTCGCTGCCCCGTTCCTCGATGAAGTGCTTGAAGCGCCGCAGGTCGCCCCGGGCCCGCCGGTCCACGACGCCGAGCGCGTCGGCGGCCTTCTCCGCGAGGCCGGAGGTCTGGAGCTCCATGGCCAGGTTGACCCGGGTGTGCGAGGCGTCCAGCTCCTGGAACGTCACGACGCCGCGCTGCCTGACGTCCCCGGTGACGGTGCGCCACGCGACCCGCTCGTCCGGCAGCTGGTCGATGATCTCCGTGTCGAATTCCCGGCGGGCACCGGCGACGTTCGTCACCCAGTGGTTGTGCCGGTCGTCGACCTGCGTCACCTGTTCCACGCCCTCCATGAAGTTCGGGAACTCCTCGAACTGCGTCCACTGGTTGTACGCGGTGTGCAGCGGGACGTCGACGTCGACGGATTCGCTGATCGTGCCCATGGGTCCTCTCCTTCCGAGGAATCCTCTTCCGAGGAATCGTCGGAAGGTCGGCTTCCCGGTGCGGATGTGCCTAATCGTCCCGATCCGGCGGTAGGCCGGGTCCGATGTTTGGTGCGGTGCCCTCGGGTAGCGGAGTGAGATGTGGCTTTTGTGTCCACCCGGCGTGTACCGGCCCCAGGACGACACCTCCCTGCTCGGCGAGGCCCTCCGCCGCGAGAGGCTGGCCGACGGCGCCGAGGTGCTGGACCTCGGCACCGGATCCGGCGTCCTCGCACTCGCCGCGGCATCCCGGGGCGCGGCCCGCGTCACCGCGGTGGACGCCTCCGCACGGGCGGTGTGCGCCGCCCGGCTCAACGCGCGTCTGAACGGCCTGCGGGTACGGGTGCTGCGCGGCGACCTCACGGCACCGGTCGCGGGGAGCCGCTTCGACCTGATCGTCACCAATCCCCCGTACGTGCCGTCGCCGCACGCCCACCACGCCCGCCGGGGGCTGTCCCTGGCCCGCAACGCGGGACCCGACGGGCGGGCGCTGCTCGACCGCGTCTGCGTGGAGGCCCCGCCCCTGCTGCTCCCCGGCGGCGCCCTGCTGCTCGTCCAGTCCGGGCTCAGCGGCGTGGAGCGCACGCTGCAGCGGCTCGGCGGCGCCGGGCTGCGGCCCGCCGTCACCGAGCACCGGCGCATCCCCTTCGGGCCGCTGCTGCGGCGCCGCGCGGCATGGCTGGCGGCACAGGGGCTCATCGAGCCCGGCGAGGAGAAGGAAGAGCTGGTGGTGATCCGTGCCGAACGCGCGCCATGACCCCTTCGACGACGCCGCCGACGGCCCCGCACCCACCCGCGTGACCCTGACCGCGGACGGCCCGATCCTCATCGAGGGCCCCGTGGAGGTCGTCCTCGACGACGGCCGCACCGTCCGCTCCGACCGTTTCGTCGTGGCCGTGTGCGCCTGCCGTCGCAGCGAGCGCTACCCCTGGTGCGACACCAGCCACCGCCGCGGCCCCCCACGGCCGGCCCGGCGCGGGAGTTCCCCCTGGGGTGATCGTGCGATGCCCACAGGGTGAGCCCGACGGGGTCGGGGTCGCTTCCGCGTCCGGTGGCCGGCCGGACGAGCGGTCCGTGGCCGACCAGCTGGCTCCCACCGTCGCGCGGCTGCGCGCCGCACCCGGCCGGGCCGCAGCTGGCCGAGCGGGCCAAGGGTGTGCTGATGGGACGCCTCGGGCCGGGCCCCGGTGCCGCCCAGGAGGAACCGGAGCGGCCCGCGGGCCGGGCCGGTCACACCGTGCTGGAGGAGGCGTGGGCGCTGCTCGGCCACATCCACACCTCCCGCGTGCCGCGACCCCCGCCGTCGCGGCCGCCGGCACCGGCCCCCGAGGCCGACGTCCCCCCGCCGGCGCCCGACGGCGATCTCCGCTCCGTCTTCACCTCGTCCCCGTACACCCCGGCACCACCGCCCCCCTGCCGCGCCCGCAGGGGATCGGCGGCGTCCTCACCGCCGCCGGCACCGCCGAGGAACTCACCTGGCTGCTCGTCGCGGACTCGACCTGGTCGCCCACACCGGCATCGACGCGGGCACCGCGTCCGCCTGGGGACACCTGCCGCCGTTGCCGCAACCGGCACCGGTGGAGGCGGTCCGCCTGGGCCGGCCGGTGTGGCTCAGCGGCCTCGCCGAGCACGGCGCCGACCGCGCCCTCCTCTGCGACCGCCCCGGCACGTGGGTCTCCCGTGCGTGGCTGCCGCTGCGGCGTGGCGAGGACGTCGTGGGCTTGGCCGGGTTCCTCCGCCGACGCCCCGACGACTTCGGCACCGCCGACCGCGCCCGTCGCCGAGCGCGTCGCCACGGAGGACTGCACCACGGTCGCCGCCGTCCTCACGCACGCCCTGGGCCCCGCGAACCTGCGCGACGACGCGTGCCCGCTCTGCGTCCGCATCTGCGCCTGACCGGGACTCGCCACGCGGATGGCCAGCAGGGCGGAGAGCCGTCCGGCCCTGGCAAGGGCGCGGCCGCTCGACGGCGGTGACGCCTGGCGGTCGCGCCGGTCGCCGGCTCGTGTCGAGGAGCGCAGCCTCGTGGCGCCGCAGGCCACGGCGCGGGCACGGGAGACCGCGAGGACGGGGTCCCGCCGGGCGGCCGGGCACGGGCGGCCCGAAGCGGTCCGCAGGCCGGGACCCCGGCGCCGCCGCCGTGCTCACCCCGGCACCGGCACGTCGGCCCCGCGTTGCCGCTCGGGCCCGGTCGTCGGGACGGGGCGGCCGGATACCGTCGGCGTCCGGGGACCCTGTAGGTTCTTGCGCTGTGGAGGAGCTGGACCGGCAGATCGTGGAACTTCTCGTGGCCGACGGGCGCATGAGCTACACCGACCTGGGCAAGGCCACCGGCCTGTCCACGTCCGCGGTGCACCAGCGCGTACGGCGCCTGGAGCAGCGCGGGGTGATCCGCGGCTACGCGGCGATCGTGGACCCGGAGTCGGTGGGGCTGTCGCTGACGGCGTTCATCTCGGTGAAGCCCTTCGACCCGAGCGCACCCGACGACATCGCCGACCGGCTCGCGGAGGTCCCCGAGATCGAGGCGTGCCACAGCGTCGCTGGGGAGGAGAACTACATCCTCAAGGTCCGGGTGGCGACCCCGATCGAGCTGGAGCACCTGCTCGCGAAGATCCGCACCCTGGCCGGGGTCTCCACCCGCACCACCGTGGTCCTCTCCACGCCGTACGAGGCGCGCCCACCGCGCGTCTGAGGGCCC
This sequence comes from Streptomyces sp. PA03-6a, assembly GCF_033792765.1. Classification (NCBI taxonomy): domain Bacteria; kingdom Bacillati; phylum Actinomycetota; class Actinomycetes; order Kitasatosporales; family Streptomycetaceae; genus Streptomyces; species Streptomyces sp. PA03-6a. The sequence continues at coordinate 36,213 of NZ_JARAVK010000054.1, forward strand.
CACGGCCCCCTGACCCACCGCACCATCCCGTCCCCTCGCCCCCACCGGGGCCCGGGCGGGCCCCAACATCACATCGCGAGGCGAAACCCAGTGCCGCACACCACGAACGAGCCGACCACCAGCGGATCCGGCGCGAGCCGCACCGTGCTGCTGCGCGGCGGCAACGTCTACAGCCCTGCCGACCCCTTCGCGACGGCCATGGTCGTCGACGGCGGCACGGTCGCCTGGCTCGGCTCGGAGGGCGCCGCGGAGTCCTTCGCCGCGGGCGTCGACGAGGTGATCGACCTCGCCGGTGCGCTGGTCACCCCCGCGTTCACCGACGCCCATGTGCACACCACCGCCACCGGCCTGGCGCTGACCGGCCTCGACCTGGCCCCCGCCCGCGACCTGGCCGACGCCCTCGCCAGGGTCGCCGCGTACGCGCAGGCCAACCCCGGCCACCGGGTGCTGCTCGGCCACGGCTGGGACGAGAGCCGCTGGCCGGGGCAGCGCCCGCCGACCCGCGCGGAACTCGACGCGGCGACCGGCGGCCGTCCCCTGTACCTGACCCGCGCCGACGTCCACTCGGCGGTCGTCACCACCGCCCTGCTGGCGCTGGTCCCCGATGTCGGGACGATGGCCGGCCACCACCCCGACGGGCCGCTCACCCGCGACGCCCACCACGCGGTCCGGCGCGCGGCCTACGCCGCCGTGACGCCCGCGCAGCGTGCCGCCGCGCAGCGCGCCGCACTCGCCCACGCCGCCTCGCTCGGCATCAGCGCCGTCCACGAGTGCGCGGGCCCGGAGATCTCCTCCGAGGACGACCTCACCGCGCTGCTGCGGCTGGCCGCGGCCGAGCCCGGGCCGCGCGTGTACGGCTACTGGGCCGAGGCCGTGACCGGCGCCGAGGGCCTGGAGCGGATCCGGGACCTGGGCGCCGTCGGCGCGGGCGGTGACCTCTTCGTGGACGGCTCCATCGGCTCCCGCACCGCCTGCCTGCACGCCCCGTACACGGACGCCCCCGCCGTCGGCGGCACCGCCTACCTGGACGCGGCGGCGATCGCCGACCACGTGGCCCTGTGCACCGAGGCGGGGGTGCAGGCGGGTTTCCACGCGATCGGTGACGCCGCCGTGGCCGCCGTCGCGGAGGGGATCCGCGAGGCCGCCCGCCGGGTGGGCCTGGACCGGGTGCGCGCGCTGCGGCACCGCGTCGAGCACGCCGAGATGATGACCGAGGACACCGTCGCCGCCTTCGCGGAGCTGGGCCTGGTCGCCTCCGTGCAGCCCGCCTTCGACGCCGCCTGGGGTGGTGAGGAGGGCATGTACGCCCAACGGCTCGGCGCCGAGCGGGCCCGCACCCTCAACCCGTACGCCGCCATGACCCGGGCCGGGGTGCCCCTGGCCCTCGGTTCCGACAGCCCGGTCACGCCGCTCGACCCCTGGGGCACGGTGCGCGCCGCCGCCTTCCACCGGACCCTCGAGCACCGCATCTCCGTCCGCGGCGCGTTCAACGCGCACACCCGCGGCGGCTGGCGCGCCGTGGGCCGCGACGACGCGGGCGTCCTCGTGCCCGGCGCACCCGCGGACTACGTGGTGTGGCAGGCCGGTGACCTCGTGGTCCAGGCCCCCGACGAGCGGGTCGCCAACTGGTCCACCGACCCGCGCTCCGGCACCCCCGGTCTGCCCGAACTCACCCCCGGGCTGCCGTTGCCGACGGCACTGCGCACGGTGGTCGGCGGCCGTACGGTCTTCGCACGGCCGAACGAGTGACGGGTCAACGGCCGATGCCCCCGAACGGTTCTCCGTCGGGATGGCGTGGAACTTTCCCCGGCCTCGCGTTGACCTGCTGATTTGGTCAATCCGCGCAGGTCAAACGGCTGTTGACAGGCGACGGTCGGGGGCGAGTAGGTTCGGCCGGGTCCACCACCGGACGTCCGACCGGATCTCCGTGCGCCGACGGCCGCAGCTGGGCCACGGGGCGTCGCGCCGTACGGCGTGCGCCACTGGCAGCCAGGTCCAGCGCTCGCGGCACGGAACGCGGTCCGCCTCATCGAGAGGCTCCGCCCGGTCGGCAGGTGTGACCCGGGAGGGGCCCGGACGCCCAGTAGACAACGGCCTTGTCGCCGATCCGCAGCCAGCGGGTCCCAGGTCGGCCCGAAGGGCGTTCCGGGCCCCGAGCAGTTCACGCCCCTCCCGCGCCGCGCACCTGCCGCGGGAGGCTTTGCCCGCCCGGGGTCCGCGGACAGGGCCGTTGGAGGTACGGTCACTCTCACACAGTGACCACCTGCAGGAAGGCCGCGTACCTTGCGACCGCGCTCCGACGCCGCACCGGCCCCCGCCGCGCCGCCGGCGACGTCCGTAGAACCGCCGCCGCCCCCCGCTCCGGCACCCGGCCGCATCGCCCGCACGGCGCGCGCCGTGCGGGCGAACGCGCGGCGGTCGGCGCTCGCCGCGCTGTGCGGCCTGGCCCTGGCGGCCGCGTTCCCCCCGTACGGGGTGTGGCCGCTGTCGGTCGCGGCCGTGGCCGGCCTGGCGCTGCTGACCCGGGGCCGTACCGCCCGCCAGGGCGCGTGGCTGGGCTTCGCCTTCGGACTGCCGTTCTTCGTATGGCTCCTGGTGTGGCTGCGGGTGATCGGCTGGGACGCGGTCGTGGGCCTGTCCGTCATCGAGGCCGCCTTCGTCGCCGTGCTCGGCGCGGGTCTGGCGGTCACCTCGCGGCTGCGCGCCTGGCCGTTGTGGGGCGCCTGCCTGTGGGTGGCGGAGGAACTCGCCAGGGACCGGCTGCCGTTCGACGGCTTCCCGTGGGGCAGGCTGGCCTTCGCGAACACCGCCACCCCCTTCACCCCGCTCGCCGCGCTCGGCGGCGCGCCGCTGGTGACCTTCGCCGTCGCGCTGTGCGGTTCGCTGCTGGCCGGGGCCGCGGTCGCCGTGTGGCGGCTGCGCAGGGGCCCGGTCGTCTTCGGTCCGCGGCGCTTCGTGCCCGCCGCGACGGCGGCGGTGCTGGCGGTGGCCACCTTCGCCGCCGGGTACGCGGTGCCGGTGCCCACCGCGGCCGACGACACCGTCCGGGTGGCCATCGTGCAGGGCAACGTCCAGCAGCCGGGCATGCACTTCCTGGGCCGGCCCCTGAAGATCCTCAACAACCACGTCGAGGCGACCCTGAAGCTCGCCGAGGACGTCAAGGCGGGCCGTGCGCCCAAGCCCGATCTGGTGATCTGGCCGGAGAACTCCTCCGACATGGACCCGTTCTCCGAGCCCCAGGCCTACGCCCTGATCACCAAGGCGGTCCGCGCCGTCGGCGTGCCCGTCCTCGTCGGCGCCCTGGTCGACGGCCCGGACGCGGACCACGTCCAGAACGAGGGCATCGTCTGGGACCCGGAGAGCGGTCCCGGCGACCACTACACCAAGCAGCACCCGGTGCCCTTCGGCGAGTACGTGCCCTTCCGCGAGCAGCTCACCAAGGTCATCAAGCGGCTCGACCAGGTCCCGCGCGACTTCTACCCGGGCAAGGGCAGCGGCGTCCTGCAGATCGGCCCGGCGAAGCTCGGCGACGTCATCTGCTTCGAGGTGGCGTACGACGGGATCGTCCACGACACCGTCACCGCGGGCGCCCGCGCCCTGGTCATCCAGACCAACAACGCCACCTACGGCCGCACCGGCCAGCCCGAGCAGCAACTGGCGATGTCCCGGCTGCGCGCCGTCGAGCACGGCCGCGCCGTGGTCACGGCGGCGACGAGCGGCATCACCGCCGTCGTCGCCCCCGACGGGCGGATCGAGCAGCAGACCGAGGAGTTCACGCAGACCGTGCTCAGCGCCCGGCTGCCGCTCCGCGACGATCTGACCGTCGCCGACCGCGTCGGCTCCGCTCCCGAATGGACCCTCGCTATGGTGGGCCTGCTGTCCTGGGCCGCGGCGATCATGCTGGGCAGGCGAGGACGTACCGAGACGGAGGAACAGCAGTGAGCGATGGCGGTGGGGTCACCCGTGGCGCAGCCCAGGGGAGGGCCTTCGGGCCGCTCGGCTCGGTTCTCGTGATCATCCCGACGTACAACGAGGCCGACAACCTCAAGCCGGTCGTCGCCCGGGTCCGCTCGGCCGTGCCCGAGGCGCACGTCCTCGTCGCCGACGACAACAGCCCCGACGGCACCGGCAAGCTCGCCGACGAGCTGGCCGCCTCCGACGACCACGTCCACGTGCTGCACCGCAAGGGCAAGGAGGGGCTGGGCGCCGCCTACCTGGCCGGCTTCCGCTGGGGCATCGAGCACGAGTACGGCGTGCTCGTGGAGATGGACGCCGACGGCTCGCACCAGCCCGAGGAACTGCCGCGTCTGCTGACCGCGCTCAAGGGCGCCGACGTGGTGCTCGGCTCCCGCTGGATCCCCGGCGGCCGGGTGGTCAACTGGCCGAAGTCCCGCGAGTTCCTGTCGCGCGGCGGCAGCACCTACTCGCGGCTGCTCCTCGACGTGCCGCTGCGCGACGTGACGGGGGGCTACCGGGCGTTCCGCAAGGAGACGCTGCTGGGCCTGGGCATGGAGGAGGTGGCCTCCCAGGGCTACTGCTTCCAGGTCGACCTCGCCTGGCGCGCGGTGAAGTCCGGCTTCCATGTCGTCGAGGTCCCCATCACGTTCGTGGAGCGGGAACGCGGCGACAGCAAGATGAGCCGGGAGATCGTCGCCGAGGCGCTGTGGCGGGTCACCGCCTGGGGCGTCGGCTCCCGTGTGAAGCGGCTGACGTCCGGGCGGCGCCGCGGCTGACCGGCCCTCCGGACTCCGGCGGGGAGCAGGCACAATGGTGCGTATGACGATCAGCTCCCCGCCGCCGGCCGGTCCGCGGCAACCGGGCGGTGACGGGCGTCCGCGGCGGCGTTCGCGCGCCGGGACGTGGATACCGCTCGGTGTGGCCGCCTACGCGCTGCTGGAGATCTGGCTGCTCATCCTCGTGGCCGGGGCCGCCGGCGGGCTCACGGTCCTCGTGCTGCTCGTGGCGGGCTTCGTGTGCGGGGCGCTGGCCGTACGGCACGCCGGGCGCAGCGCCTGGCGGGCGCTGAACGAGGCGATGCGCTCCGGAGGGCCGGAGCGGGACCGGGAGGAGCCGAAGGGCTCCGGCGCCGGGAACGGCGGCAGCGGCGCGGCGCCGATCATGATCGGCGGCCTGCTGCTGATGGTGCCCGGGCTGATCTCGGACGTGGCGGGGTTGTTCTTCCTCTTCCCGCCGACCCGCTCCCTGCTGACGAGGGCGGGCGCGCGCGCTCTGGACCGCCGGGCGTCCGCCGCCCGGGAGCGGGGCGCGGGCCCGGGCTCGCTGGGTGATCTCTTCGCCCAGGCGCGCGCCGCCGAGGAGCAGATGCGCATCCACCGCCCCGACGGCAAGGTGATCCAGGGAGAGGTCGTCGACCACGGCCCCGAGCAGGACGACGAAAACCCCGGGCCGCGGCACTGAGGCCGCGCTCGCCCGGGGCGCACGTCTGATGGGGCCCGCCCCTCACGGGCCCAGTTCCTTCGGTCAGGCGGTCTTGCGGTGGTCACGCGGATGTACCGCGATGTTCATGGCGCCGGAGCGCAGGACGGCCAGCCGTTCGGCCAGGACTTCCTCCAGCTCCTCGACCGTGCGCCGCTCCATGAGCATGTCCCAGTGCGTACGCGCGGGCTTGCTCGTCTTCTCCTCCGGGCCCTCTCCGTCGACCAGGAGTGCGATCTGGCCGCAGGCGCGGCACTCCCACTCCGGCGGGATCTCGGCCTCCACCGAGAACGGCATCTCGAATCGATGTCCGTTCCGGCATGCGTACTCAACGGTCTGGCGCGGTGCCAGATCGATGCCGCGGTCGGTCTCGTAGCTTGTCGCCCCGAGTCGCGTGCCGCGGAGAGCTCGCTCACTCATGAATCGTGCCTCCCGGGCTGTGTCGCCCACAGGACAGGTGTCGCTGTCGTCGTCATCCGGTCAACGTCCGGTCGGCGGTGAAGATTCCCGTTCTCGGGAGGTGCGTCGCCCGTCGTGCCGCCCCTTTTTGTACCCATCGACGCCCGTTTTGTCACATCTCGCGAGAGATGTCACCCTGCGTTCTGGTATCTTTAGCGCGCAGTAACGGTCCGTCCGACGGCCAACGGCGTACACTACCGCGCCGCACCCATCCGCACTAAATCGTCTCGGGGACCGGATTGCCCGCGGCCGCCACCGCCCGCCGCATCGGCACCCTGGCCAGCAGCACGAACCCGATGACGATGAACGCCACCAGGGACACGATCGCGTCCCGGTAGCTCCCGGTCAGCTGGTACGTCAGACCGAACAGCAGCGGCCCCAGCCAACTCGTGCCCCGGTCGCTGACCTCGTACACCGAGTAGTACTCGGCTTCCTTCCCGCGCGGGATCAGGTGGGAGAAGAGCGAGCGCGACAGCGCCTGGCTGCCGCCCAGGACCATCCCGATGGCCGCGGCCAGACAGTAGAACGCCACCGGCTCGCCGGCCGGCAGGAAGAAGCCGGCCCCGATCGTCACCGTCCACGCCACCAGCGAGCCCAGCACCGTACGGCGCGCCCCGTACCGCGCCGCGAGCCGGCCCAGCAGCAGGGCGCCGAAGACGGCCAGCACCTGCACCAGGAGGATCGCGCCGATCAGGGCCGTCTCGTCCAGCTCGAGCTCCTCCGAGCCGTAGAGCGAGGCCTGTGAGATCACGGTCTGGATGCCGTCGTTGTAGATGAGGTACGCCAGCAGGAAGGCGAGGGTGAGCGGGTGGCGGCGCATGTCCCGCAACGTGTCGGCGAGTTGACGCCAGCCCTGGCGGAGCGAACCCCCGCCCTTGACCGCCGGCCCGGCCGACCGCCGACCCGGCGCGGTGTCGCGCAGCCGTATCAGCGGGACGAGCGTGAAGGCCGCCCACCACAGGCCGGCCGACGCCAGGCAGATCCGCACCGCCATGCCCTTGGAGACGCCGACCGCGTCGTGCCCGAGGAACAGCGCCAGGTTGGCGACGAGCATCAACGCCCCGGCCGCGTATCCGAACGCCCAGCCTCGCGAGGAGACCGCGTCCCGCTCGTGGGGTTCGGCGATCTCCGGCAGGAAGGCGTTGTAGAGGACCATGGCCGACGCGAACGCCACGTTGGCGACGATCAGGAGTCCGCCGCCGAGGAGGTAGCGGTCCCCGGTCACGAAGAACATCGCCGTCGTCGCCGCGGCGCCGACGTACGCGAAGGTCCCGAGCAGCGCCTTCTTGCGCCCGGTCCGGTCCGCGACGGCCCCGGCGAGCGGCATCACCAGCACGGACAGCAGGACCGAGGCGGAGACCACGTACGCGAAGTACGCCCCGGCGCGGACCGGTATCCCGAGCGGGTGGACGTAGCCGTCCGGGCCCGCGGCGGCCTCCGCGACGTCGGTGAGGTACGGCCCCAGGAAGACCGTGATCACACTGGTGGAGAAGACCGAGTTGGCCCAGTCGTAGAAGTACCAGCCGCGCTGTGCGCGCCGCCGCTCGTGCGCCGGGGCGGCGGTTCCGTCCTGCACCGCCATGTCCTGCGCCTCGCCCGTGGTCACCCGTGGTTCCTGCCGATCCGTGTCGTGCGCCCTGCCGATGTGATCGGTCATGATGCCATCCACGGCCGGGGTGGGGGAGGGGGATCATCCGCCGGATTCCTCCGTTCATCCGGCGGACGCCTCCGGTCCGCCCGACCCGTGCACGGGACTGCCCCCGGGCCGCCGCGTGGGCGGCCCGGGGGCAGAACGGTCAGCCTGTGTCGCGGAGGTCCGTGACGGTCAGGCGCGACCGCCGTTCATGCGCCGGCGACGCAGCATGTAGACGCCGCCACCGGCACCGGCGAGCAGGAGCGAGGCGCCGAGCAGGGTCTCCGGGGTGTTCATGCCCATCGAACCGCCGAAGCCGGTGTCGGGGCCACCGCCGTTGCCGCCGCCGTAACCGCCGCCGCCGCCACGACCGTTGTCGTCGTCGCCGCCCCACCACGACTCGCACCGGTCGTCACCGCCGTAGCCGTGA
>NZ_JARAVK010000550.1:0-1592 GCF_033792765.1 Streptomyces sp. PA03-6a
GGTCAGGTCGTGGGTGCGGCCCGGCAGAGCGCGGGAGATCCATACGATCTCGCCCTGCGGGTCGGTGGTGACCTGGAGGTTCACGCCGTGGCGGCGGTGCTTGCCGGAGTAGTCGGCGCGGCCGTCGCCGACCCGGTCGCACTCGGCGAGCGTGCCGTCCACCAGCACGTACTCCGTGTCCCGGACGTAGACAGCCAGCACCAGCGGTCCGTGCTACCGATCTGAGCCATCGAGGCCTGAGGTTGCAGGGATGAGGTGGCGCAGTAATCCCTCTTCGGAGCACTGAAGTTCTATTGACCGGCTGAGATTATAAGTACTATGATCCGAATTCCTCTAAGTTGAAGGTCTGACGTGTGTTTTACGGTGCCGACCGATGGTGTGAGATTAGCGCGGCACGCGGTGCACGGCCCGCTATCTCAGCATGCTCTTCGGTCTGATGTCCTGGTCGTGAGACGCAGGCCAGGCTACATACCTACCCATCGTTGGGTAAACGCCATCGTCATGACGTACAAGTTCGAGGCTTGCAAGGGCATTCGGTCGGCCACTGCGCTGGCCTACTTGCTCCGGAACGGTCCGCTCATTGAGTACCGTGGCCAAACCCTCACCGCGAGCCGAGGGCCCGCAACTGCCCGAGGGGCAGATCGAGCTGGCAGAGCCGCCGGTACTTGGAAAATCGGCAAGCCCCCACCTTGGGTCGGCCTTGATGTACCTGCCGATGGGCTTCGGTGTCATAGCGCTGATGTTCTCGGTGCAGAGCGGCCGGCGACGTGACTAGCCACGGCCAGCAGATTGCGACTTGTTGACTGTGTACCGCAGGCAGCGCGAAGAAGGTGTCGAGTCTCGTCGCTGGATTAACGAGGTGACCGGCACCGCGACTGCTTCTCGACAGGCTGTTAAGGCGAGGGCGAGGTGGTCTCGATCGAGTTCCCGACAAGTGCTTATCGCCGCCGGCGCCGGGTGATTCCGCGTGCCGCGTCTTGCATTGACTAGGAGCTGGGAGGAGACGCGTGTCCGATAGAAGATTCTATGCCGATACTGACGGGTTGGACGAGCAGCTTCCGCATTTGGAGTATCTTCAGCGACGGTTCCAACAGATTGCTGGGGGAGTGCAGGGCGGGCTTGCCAGGCTGGGCGAACCCTGGGGCGACGACGAGCCCGGGAGACAGTTCTACGAGCAGTACGGCCGACCGGCAAAGATGCTCATCCGCAGCACGAAAGATATGGGCGATGTAGTCGAGAGCATGCATGACGGCATCAGTACCTTGTCCACCGGTCTCAAAAATACAGAAGATCTGAACTCTCATAACTCTCAGCAGTTGTACCGCGGCACTTCCGGCGACGCCAGAAACGCCGATGGCGGCACAAGAAGGCACTAACGTTGAGTATTCCGATGCCCCGGGAGTTGGAGTGGCTTGCTCCGCTGGTTGTGGGGGACCATCCGCCACCGACCCCCCGACGGGGCAGTTGGCGTTCTGGGCGCCTGAGGCGATCCGGGCGTTGATCAGTGGGGCCCGGGCGATCTTCATGATGATTATGAAGCGGCTGTTGGTGTCGATTGCGACGGGTGCTGCGATCGGGTTCGGTCTGGACGC
>NZ_JARAVK010000551.1:0-1552 GCF_033792765.1 Streptomyces sp. PA03-6a
TAGAGCAGGGTGAGCAGGAGCCGGGCCGGGTCGTCGAAGAGCGGTTTGTGTCGGAGTTTGCCGGTGGCCCGGCGGGCCCGTCCGCCGCGTTGTTCGCTCAATCGTTGCTGGGTGCGGGCGGCTTGGGCGGGGGCGAGCGTGACGGCCAGGTGATCAAGTTGTTCGGCGGTAAGGCCGGTCAGCCGCTCGTCGGCCAGTTTGGCGAGCATCGTCTGACGGCGTTGGGCGGGGCCTGCGGCCTCGCCGACCGGGTCCGGGAGGACGGCGTCGCCGATGGCCTGGGGGTGGAGGGTGTAATTCCAGGCTCCGTGGACGGCGTGGTGCTCCAGCGGCAGGGCCGCGAAGCGGTCCTTGCTGATCGCGATCCCGGTGGGATAGTCACCGGTGTCCAGCACTGCTTCCACGCGCAGGCCGGCCCGGGTGCGCGTCGCGGCGATGGTCTGGATCACTACGTCGTGGCTGGTCAGAGGGCGCCCGCGCCAGTTGTGGGTGATGTGCGAGAAGAGCCGGTGCTCGATCTTGTTCCACTTCGAGGTGCCCGGCGGGAAGTGGCAGACCGTGATCGAGAGCCCTGTCTCGGCGGCCAACGCGGCCAGCTCGCTCTTCCACACGCGATACCGGTAGCTGTTGGATCCGCCGGCGTCAGCGGTGATCAGCAGCCGGGTCGCGGTCGGATAGTCCAGGCTGCCGCGGGCGGTCCACCAGCGGCGGATCGACTCCACCGCGAAGACGGAGGTGTCATGGTCGATGCCGACGTTGACCCAGCCAGTGTCGCGGTCAAGGTCGTAAATCCCGTACGGGATCGCCTGCTCGACATCCGGGCCGCTGAAGAAGAAGTGGTGGTCCTCGACCTGGACCGGATCGCCTTTCGGACGCCACTCGCGCCCGGCCATGGGCAGCCGGCCGATCTGCTCGCGCTTCTTGGTGTCCACGCTGATCACCGGTTCACCGGCCGCCTGATGCTGCTTGACCTGCTCGTTGAGATACCGGAACTGGGCGTCACGATCCGGGTGCTGAGCACCTTCCAGGGTCTTGGCGTTGCCTTGCAAGCTGAAGCCCGCCTGCTTGAGCAGGCGCCCCACGGTCGGCGCGGACACCCGATATCCCTGCTTGACCAACTCGTCCGCCAGATGACGCAGCGACTTGGTCGTCCACCGCAGCGGAGATTGTGGATCCCCCCGCTCGTCCGGCTCGACCAGTGTCATCAGGGCCTTCACCACCCCCGGGTCGGCGGCCTCGGCCCGCTTGCGGCCCCCGCCCGGTGACCGAACCCGCCCACCGGGAAGCGGGCCGACCCTCGAGGACAGCTCCGTCAGACCCCGGCGCACCGTCGTCTCGCTCATCGATGCGGCCCGCGCAGCGGCACGCACCCCGCCACGGCCAAGCAATCTTGCCTCGGTGGCCACCGCCAAGCGACGCTGCCGCTCGTTGAGATGCGGCAACAACACCGTGAAACGAAAGGCGAGTTGCGACAAGATCTCCGCCGGGAACGTCATACCAGCTCAACGAGCCAACGGACCCCAAAGCAACACCTTGATTTTTTACGGCTCCA
>NZ_JARAVK010000552.1:0-1523 GCF_033792765.1 Streptomyces sp. PA03-6a
CGGAAGATTTCAAGTCCAGTGAGACGGTCGTGACGCTATGAGGTTTGTGGTGCGGGGTCGCGGCGCTTGGCTGGGTCGTTGATCCACGCCTGCTGGGGTATCCGGGGTGGTCGGGGGCGTCGGCCGAAGCGTTCGGGATGGCGGGCGTATGCGTCGGCGAGGGTGACGGCCCGCTGGTCGCGGACTTCCTCGGCGGTGCCGAAGTGCACGCTGGCGGGCGTGTGCCAGCCGATGCCCGAATGCCGGTGCTCGTGGTTGTAGTACGTGATGAACGCCTCGAACCACTCGCGGGCATGGGCCAGCGAATCGAACCGCTCGGGGTAGTCGGACATGTACTTCACGGTCTTGAAGTGGGCCTCGCTGTAGGGGTTGTCGTTGGAGACCTTCGGCCTCGAGTGCGACCTCGTCACCCCGAGGTCGATCAGCAGCTGGGAGACCTTCTTGGAGGTCATCGACGTGCCGCGGTCGGCGTGCACGGTCTCGGGCACGATGCCGTTGCGGACGATGGTCTCCCGGATCAACTCCTCGGCCCGTGTCGCTGATTCGGCGGCCTCGACGGTATGACCGACGATGTAGCGGCTGAAGATGTCGATGACGACGTAGGCGTGATACCAGATGCCCTTGGCCGGCCCGGCCGCCTTGGTGATGTCCCAGGTGAACACCTGTGAGGGCCCGGTGGCGACCAGCTCGGGCACCGTTTTCGCCGGGTGGGTGGCCTGGCGGCGGCGTTCGCCGGACTGCCCCTTCTCGCGCAGGATCCGGTACATCGTGGAGACGGAACAGTGGTAGCGCCCGGCATCCAGCTCGCGGGCCCAGATCTGCGCGGGCGGCAGCTCGGCGTACTCGCCCGAGTTCATCAGCTCCAGGACGGCCGCCCGTTCCTGCGGTGTGAGGGCCGAGGGCTGGACCTGCGGTTTCCTGGGCTTTCGCTCGGGCGGGGGCCGCAGACGGCGGTAGTGGGTGGCCCGGGAACGGCCGGTCAGCCGGCAGGCCGCCGTGACACCGAGCTCGTACTCGACGCCGGTGAACGCGTCGTCGACCACCGGTTCGGCCGCAGAGTTCAGTCCGCGCCCTCGGAGATCATTTCCAAGAGCGCAGAAGCTTTTCCCATGACTTCCAGCGCGGCCTTGTTCCGGGCCAGTTCCTGCTCTAGCCGTTCCACCTGGCGGCGCAGTTTTTCGTTCTCCGCCTCGGCTGCGGACCTCTTCGGCCTCGCCGGGCTGGTGCGCTTGTCGACCAGCTTTTCCAGGGCTCCGGCGTCCCGCGCGGCCCGCCATTCCTTGACGTGCGAGTGGTACAGGCGTTCGCGGCGCAGGATCGCGCCCTTCTCGTTCTTGGGCGCGCCGTCGTACTCGGCCACGATCCGCAGCTTGTACTCGGGGCTGAAGGTGCGGCGCTTCGGCCGGGGGGCCGGGTCGGGCCCGGCAGGGTTGGTGCTGGTCATGAAGGGGTGGTTCTCCTGTCGTGCCCTCTCAGGCTAACCCGGCGAAGCGGGACGTCTCACCCAAGGCTGACAGAGAGGG
>NZ_JARAVK010000553.1:0-1501 GCF_033792765.1 Streptomyces sp. PA03-6a
CACCAGCCGGCCCCGGCGCCCCCGGCGGCGGAGGAGCTGTACGAGTGCCGCCGGCCCCTCCGCCGGCCGCCCTTCCTCGCCGCCAGGACCACGAGCCCCACTATCGCGCCGAAGACGAGCAATACGACCAACGCGCCCATCGTTCCCACCCCCGCTTTCCGTGCTTTCCGTTGTGCGACGGTGATGCCCCCGCCGTCCGCGGCCGAAAGCAAAGTTGAGGAAGTCCAGAGGTTCGGCGGAGGATGGCGGGCATGACCTCCTCGCGACCCCCGCTCAACCGCGCACTCGCCGAGTTCGGGACCACGATCTTCGCCGAGATGTCCGCCCTCGCCGTCCGCACCGGTGCGATCAACCTCGGCCAGGGCTTCCCGGACACCGACGGCCCCGAGGAGGTGCGCGAGGCCGCCGTGCGCGCGCTGCGCGACGGCCGCGGCAACCAGTACCCGCCCGGGCCCGGTGTGCCGGAACTGCGCCGGGCCGTCGCCGAGCACCAGCTGCGCTTCCACGGGCTCGGCTTCGACCCCGACACCGAGGTGCTGGTCACCGCGGGCGCCACCGAGGCCATCGCGGCCGCCATGCTCGGGCTGCTGGAACCGGGCGACGAGGTGATCGCCTTCGAGCCCTTCTACGACTCGTACGCCGCCTGCATCGCCATGGCCGGCGCCCGCCGCGTCCCGCTCACCCTGCGCGCGCCGTCCTTCCGCCCGGACCTGGACGCCCTGCGCGCGGCGGTCACCCCGCGGACCCGGCTGCTGCTGCTCAACAGCCCGCACAACCCGACCGGCATGGTCCTCACCCGGCAGGAGCTGGCGGCGATCGCGGAGCTGGCCGTCGAGCGCGACCTGATCGTGGTCACCGACGAGGTCTACGAGCACCTGACCTACGGCACGGAGCACGTGCCGCTCGCGTCCTTCCCGGGGATGCGCGACCGCACGGTCACCATCTCGAGCGCGGGCAAGACGTTCTCCTTCACCGGCTGGAAGGTCGGCTGGGTGACCGCCGCCCCCGCCCTGGTCGACGCGGTGCGCGCGGCCAAGCAGTACCTGACGTACGTGAGCGCGGGGCCGTTCCAGTACGCCGTGGCCGAGGCGCTCCGGCTGCCGGACGCCTACTACCGGGACTTCCGCGAGGACCTGCGGCGCAAGCGGGACCTGCTCTCCGACGGCCTGGAGGCGGCCGGGTTCCGGGTCTTCCGCCCGGAGGGCACGTACTTCGTGACCACCGACATCCGGCCGCTCGACGAGAAGGACGGCCTGGCGTTCTGCCGGGCGCTGCCCGAGCGCTGCGGGGTGGTGGCGGTGCCGAACGTGATCTTCTACGACGACGCGGAGGAGGGCCGCAGCCTGGTGCGCTTCGCCTTCTGCAAGCGCGAGGACGTGCTGCGCGAGAGCGTGGAGCGGCTGCGCCGGCTCTGAGGCCGTGGGCGGGCCGGGGCCGCCCACGGCCTCAGAGCCGGCGCAGCCGCTCCACGCTCTCGCGCAGCACGTCCTCGCGCTTGCAG
>NZ_JARAVK010000554.1:0-1499 GCF_033792765.1 Streptomyces sp. PA03-6a
AAGCCATTACCGGTTGACGCCGGTGGCCCAGTACGACGGTGCGGCCAAGGGCGCGCTTCAGGGCGGTGAAGGTACCCGCTTCGTCGCCACGGTCATCGCGACCCCGGACACCGATCTGCTGAAGCTGGCGAAGACGTACGGGACGGAGTTCACCGACAAGTCGGTGGTTGGTGAGCGGCTCGGCCTTGTCATCGGTGTGAACGGGCGTGCCGGCACGGAAACCCAGATCGCCGACACCGTGCGCAAGTTCTCCCGGCAGTGGGAGAGGGAAGGCAACTTCGAGGTCTCCGTCACCGGCTTCACCTGGCGTCAGCCCGATCCCAAGCTCGTCGCGGCCGGTGCCCAGAAGGAGATCCCCTACGGCGCCCTCCGTGAGGCGGTGATCCGGGACGACCTCACCCATGCCATGATCAACAAGGTCAAGCTGAACGCCGGGGGAGAGGTGTACCTGCACGTCGGCGACGCTGACGTCAAGAACATGGTTGTCGGCGGGAAGCCGCTCTTCGAACGTGCCGCCTCGAAGATCGAATCGCTGGCCGACCAGAACGGATCTGCTCCCGAGATGGTCAGCGGCGGCTACACCCTCCCCGAGGGTGGCGCGAAGAACGCCGCCGACCTCGACCTGGCCGTGCGCGACGCGATGGCGAAGACCGATGCACGGGCGATCTACTTCCCCGAGCCCAACACCTTCATCCGTGTCGACCCGGCCAACTCCCTGGGCCTTGCGAAGGACATCCGGTTCGGCGAGATCTCCGGAAGGGCCATCAGTTACGAGGCCAGGGAAGGGGAACGACTCCTCGACAGCCTCGTCAAGAACCGCCGCCACAATTGGTCGGGGCGGGAGAACCAGGCCGTGGTCTTCGACTCGGGTCTCGCCCTCGTCACCGACGGCGACCGCATCGCCGTGGGAGTGGGAGGCGACCCGGAGTCGCTCCTCACCGGTCTCACGCAGAGCCACGCGAACTCCAAGACCTGGACCGAGCAGATGGAGCACTACCTCAGGCTGCATCACCCGGGTGTCCTCGCCAAGGACCAGCACGTCGCGAAGAGCCTGGCCGCGATTGCCTTCCACGACATCCGAGTGGATGGTACGCAACTCCAGGTGATGAAGGGGGCGGAACTAGGCCGGGTTCTGAACGACCAATGGACGGCGGTTCGCTCAGCGGCCGGTGGCGTCAACGACACCTTCAGGCAGCTCGTCCAGATGTCCATCGACACCCGCAACGCTCTGGTCACCGGCATCAACAAGCACCTGCCGCAGTCCGTCTCCGCCGCCGCGCCGGCTGCCGCGGGCTCCACGCGGCTGACCGGGGATGCTCAGCTCGGGCAACGAGGTCGATGTGAAGGTGGGCGGGAAGAAGCTCACCAGTACGACGGAAGTGACGATCACCGGGAGCAAGTTCCACCTGACCGCCCGTTCGAGGGCGGCCCAGGATCTGATCGACGCCCACGGGCCGTCCATTCTGACGGCGGACCACTCCATTCACGTGGGGCCGGGC
>NZ_JARAVK010000555.1:0-1486 GCF_033792765.1 Streptomyces sp. PA03-6a
TTCAAGTCGCCATGCGCTCATTCTGCCTTGGGGCGGCGTTCAAGGGGACACTAGATTGCTCTGGCTGTCCCCGGGGCGTCACAACACCAGCCACGACCGTTCGTGATCGCGGTTCCGGTGACGCTCCGTGGCTCCAGCACGGAAAGTGATCCAGAACCACTTTTCACCCGTCGCCGACACGCGGCCACACTCCAATTGCGCAGCGTCGAGTGCTCTACCTCCGATCCTTCTCCGTCCTCCGGTTCGCCGTGTTCAGCAGCCAGCTCGCGAATCAGGACCTGGAACAGTTCCGGGTCGCCGCATCACCACGATGAAGCATCGCCGCGCGCTTCGGCTCCGTCGCCCACGCCAGCGAGGCCATCCGTTTTTGGCGGGACTGTACAAAGAACGGCACCTCTCTGTGTCAAGCGGGGGCGATCAGAGAGGTATCCCAACGTGTTGGATCGGCGCCGGAGATCGTGGTCTGCAGCCATGATGTCCGAGGCTGTGGCAGGGGTCGCTCAAGTTACACCTGCCGCCTGCGGGCTGGCCCTCGAACGGCGTGCGTCCCGGCCACAGCCGCCGACGGGAGTGGCTCGAGAGAGGTCTGCACTGCCAGGCGTTGGTCTGCCCTCCTCGTCGGTCACCTGGAGTCGACCACGAAGGAGACACCGTGCCACCCCGCCGCTCCGCCGACGCCGCATCAGGCCAGGTCATCATCGCCATCGACCCGCACAAGGCATCCTGGACGGCCGTCGCCGTCGACGCCCGCCTACGGCCCCTGGACGCCTTACGCGTCCCGGTCAGTCGAGCCGGGTACCGCGATCTGCTCCGCTTCGCCCGGCGGTGGCCTGAGGCGATATGGGCCATTGAAGGCGCCGGTGGCCTGGGTGCCCCGCTGACCTCTCGGCTGGCCGCCGATGGCATCTCGCCCACGGACGTGCCGGCCAAGCTCGCCCACGGACGTGCCGGCCAAGCTCGCCCGCCGGGTGCGGCTGCTGTCCACCGGCCACGGCCGCAAGAGCGACGAGGCCGACGCCCTGTCCGTGGGGATCGCCGCCCACACCGCAACCAGGCTCCATACCGCCCAGATCGACGAGGCCGTCGCAGCCCTGCGCACTCTGACCGAGCACCGCGACGACCTGGTCCGGACCCGCACCCAGACCGTCAACCGCCTCCACGCGTTGATGACCAAGCTCGTGCCCGCCGGCCTGCCCCGCAAGCTGACCGCCGATACCGCTGCCGCAGCCCTGCGGGGCATCCGGCCGAAAGCATCGCTGGCCCGCACCCTGCGCGGCCTGGCCACGGATCTGGTCGTCGAGATCCGCCGACTGGACCGCCGGATCACCACCGTCACCGAGCAGATCACTACAGCAGTAACCGAGACCAGCACCACCCTCACCGAGCTCGGGACCTGTCCCCGGGTGGTGGACACCTCTGAGCCCGGCCCCGCCAGGGGTCGGGGAGGAGGAATCTCTTATGGTGATGAAGGTCTACTCGCCCGAGT
>NZ_JARAVK010000556.1:0-1416 GCF_033792765.1 Streptomyces sp. PA03-6a
AGACATCTCGCTCAACCGCCGAGGAGCCTCGTCCGTTCTGCACGGGTCGCCGACCAGCTGGCCGTCACCCGATCGGTGGCCCCGCTGAAAAGGCTCAGTAAATCCATGGTTGGCGTGACCGGCGTTGTCCGCGATACCGAGGCCCGCGTGCTGGTCTTGCGGCACTGCCCCCGAAGGTCGCCAGTGGGCCTGCCTGCCGGCTGCGCAAGGCAGACGAGGATTTTCCGCAACGCCGTCGCCCGCGGGGTAAGTGAGGAGGCCAGCCGTGAAGTCGAGGTCGGCGAGGCGGTCCACCCCAGAAGGGCTACAGGCCGCGCGTGGAGCTGGCGTATGTCCGTCATGCTCGTTGGCGGCTTCCTGAAAATCGACTCATTTCAGGTTCCGGAAGCCAAGTGAGTGTCGGCGAACGACCTGCCGTCGGGATTGCAGGAATCGAGGCTTGCGTGGTGAGCCGGTGGCGGTCCGTCCCAGGACGGCGGGGGGGGGGTGCCCCTATGTCTTTGGTCAAGTCATCGGGGTGCCTTCGGAGGCCCCGGGGGATCGTCAGTGGTCCATGACTGTGTCGGCCTCGGCGCCTTCGTAGGTCCAGCTGACCGAGGCATCAGGATGCGGCGGGGAGTGCTCTGAGGTGCGATAGTTGGCGCCGCACCAGGCGAGCGGACTTGCTAACGGCAGGGGGAATGGGTGGAAGGGATTACTGAGGACCAGGTCGCACGGCTGGTCCGTTTCGTGTCGGAACGCATCCCCGACGCGGCCGCACTTCAAGGCGAAGCCCGCCGCACGGCCGCAGCCCTTCGTCTAGCCGCAGACAAACAGATCGCTGCGGTGCGCTTCCATCGAGCCGCTCCGCCTGTGAACGGGGCAACGCCCGATTTGGCAGCCGCCGCATGGAACCTTCTGGTCGCTTTCGCTGGGATCTGGCATGACCACCCAGAGTTCCCCGCCGACGCCGCCAAAGAGACGTCCGAGTTTGACTGCGATTCGCCGCTCTAGCGGATCTCAAGCAACTGTGGCGGGCCGGGACTCGTAGAAGGTTCCGTCGCGGAGCATGGCGAACAGGACGTCGGCCCGGCGCCTGGCGAGGCAGAGCAGGGCCTGTGTGTGGTGCTTGCCTTGCGCGATCTTCTTGTCGTAGTAGGCCCGCGATGCCGGATCACCCAGGGCGGCGAACGCGGAGAGGAAGAAGGCCCGTTTGAGCTGCTTGTTTCCCCTCCTGGAGGGCTGTTCGCCGCGGATCGAGGAGCCCGAGCTCCGGGTCGCCGGGGCGAGGCCGGCGTAGGCGGCGAGGTGGCCGGCGGTCGGGAAGGTACTGCCGTCGCCGCAGGGCTTGATCAAGTTCCTTAAGGTTCGGGCTTGTTGGTGATGCCCAGAAGTGGGAGTGCTCGTTCGGGTTGGTCGCGGATTGCGCGGGTGGTT
>NZ_JARAVK010000557.1:0-1399 GCF_033792765.1 Streptomyces sp. PA03-6a
CGCCGGAGCCCCGTGGTGCCGTCAGGGGGCGTCACGGGGCTCCGGTGCGTGTGTGCTGCCGGTGGTGTGCCGGGGTCAGCCCTTGCGGGCGGTGACCTCCTCGGTCAGCTGCGGCACCACGGCGAACAGGTCACCCACCACGCCGTAGTCGACCAACTCGAAGATCGGCGCCTCCGGGTCCTTGTTCACCGCCACGATCGTCTTCGAGGTCTGCATACCCGCCCGGTGCTGGATCGCACCCGAGATCCCCGCCGCGACGTACAACTGCGGCGACACCGACTTACCCGTCTGCCCCACCTGATTGGTGTGCGGATACCAGCCCGCATCCACCGCCGCACGCGACGCACCCACCGCCGCACCCAGCGAATCGGCCAGCGCCTCGATCACCGCGAAGCTCTCCGCACCACCCACACCCCGGCCACCGGACACCACGATCGCAGCCTCCGTCAGATCCGGACGCCCCGTCGCCTCCCGCGGCGTACGCGCCACCACCTTCGTACCCGTGGCCAGCGCACCGAACTCCACGGCCAGCTCCTCCACCGCACCCGCCGCCGAAACAGCCTCCACCGGCGCCGAGTTCGGCTTCACCGTGATCACCGGCACACCCGTCGTCACCCGCGACTTCGTCGTGAACGACGCCGCGAACGCCGACTGCGTCGCCACCGGACCCTCGGACCCGGCCACCACATCCACCGCATCGGTGATGATGCCCGACCCCAGCCGCAACGCCAGCCGCGCCGCGACCTCCTTGCCCTCACCCGAAGACGGCACCAGCACCGCCACCGGACCCACCACACGGGCGGCCGCCTGAAGCGCATCCACCTTCGGCACCACCAGATACTGCGCGAACTCCGCAGCCTCATTGACCAGCACCCGCACCGCACCATGCCCGGCCAGCACACCCGCCGTCGCACCGGCACCCGCACCCAGCGCCACCGCCACCGGCTCACCCAGCCGACGCGCAATCGTCAGCAACTCCAGCGTCGGCTTGCGGACCGCACCATCCACATGATCGACGTAAACGAGGACTTCACCCATGGGACTACCTACTCCTGCGAACTCGATGGAAGACGCTTCAGATGAACTTCTGGCCCGCGAGGAACTCCGCGAGCTGCTTGCCGCCCTCGCCCTCGTCCTTCACGATCACACCGGCCGTCCGCGGCGGACGCGCCACCGCCTCATCCACCACGCTCCACGCACCCGCCAGACCCACCTGCCCCTCCTCGACACCCAGGTCGGACAGATCCAAGGACTCCACCGGCTTCTTCTTCGCCGCCATGATCCCCTTGAACGACGGATACCGCGCCTCACCCGACTGGTCCGTCACCGACACCAACGCCGGCAACGACGCCTCCAACTGCTCACTGGCGGAGTCACCGTCCCGGCGACCGGACACCAC
>NZ_JARAVK010000558.1:0-1377 GCF_033792765.1 Streptomyces sp. PA03-6a
CCCCTCCCCACCTCCTCCCAAGGAGCCGCAATGCGTAGATCTGTGTGTCATGCACGCGTCATTCCCCTACTGGTGGGCTGCACGACGCTCGCCCTCGCCCTCACCGCTCCGGCCGAGGCCCAGGCCGTCCCGCGCGGGACCGCCCTCGGCCGCGCCGTACTGCCCGCCGGTGACGGCTGGGCCTCGGCCGGCGGGGGCACCAAGGGCGGCTCGGCCGCCGACGCCTCCCACGTCTTCACCGTGCGCAACCGCGCCGAACTGGTCGCCGCCCTCGGCGACGGCGACGGCACCCCCCGGATCGTCCAGGTCAAGGGCGTCATCGACGTCAACACCGCCGACGACGGCACCCCCCTGGGCTGCGCGGACTACGCCACCGACGGCTACACCCTCGACGGCTACCTCGCCGCCTACGACCCCGCGGTGTGGGGCACCGACCGCGAGCCGTCCGGCCCGCTCGAGGATGCCCGCGCCGCCTCGCAGAAGGTCCAGGCGGAACGCGTCCAGGTGCGGGTCGGCTCCCGCACCACCATCGTCGGCCTCGGCCGGGGCGCCACCCTCCGGGGCGGCAACCTCATGGTCCAGGACGCCGACGACGTCATCATCCGCAACCTGTCCTTCGAGAACGCCGCCGACTGCTTCCCCGCCTGGGACCCCACCGACGGCGACACCGGCAACTGGAACTCCGAGTACGACAACCTCAGCGTGGTCGGCTCCACGCACGTGTGGGTGGACCACAACACCTTCTCCGACGGCGACGAGCCCGACACGACCCTGCCCACCTACTTCGGCCGCGTCTTCCAGAAGCACGACGGCCTCTTCGACGTCATCAAGGGCTCCGACCTCGTCACCGGGTCCTGGAACGTCTTCCGGGACCACGGCAAGACCTCGCTCATCGGCAACAGCGACAGCGCCGCCGCCACCGACGCGGGCAGGCTGCGCGTCACCCTCCACCACAACCTCTACCGGAACGTCACCGAGCGCGCCCCGCGCGTCCGCTTCGGCCAGGTCGACGTCTACAACAACCACTACGTGGCGACCGCGGACTCCGGCTACGCCTACGGCTACAGCCTCGGTGTCGGCGTCCAGTCGCAACTCGTGGCGGAGGCCAACGCCTTCACCCTGCCCGCGGGCGTCGACCGCGCCACCGTCATCAAGAAGTGGAAGGGCACCGCCCTCACCGAGGACGGCAACCTCGTCAACGGCCGCCCCGTCGACCTGCTCGCCGTCCACAACGCGGGCGTCCCCGCCGAGCAGCTCGGCGACGACGCCGGGTGGACCCCGGCCCTGCGCACCCGGGTCGACCGTGCGGGCGCCGTGCCGCACGTCGTCGACCGCCACGCGGGCAGCGGAAGGCTCTGACCGGCCGCCGCCCCGCAC
>NZ_JARAVK010000559.1:0-1330 GCF_033792765.1 Streptomyces sp. PA03-6a
CGGCTGAGAACGAAGCCTGGCACGCTCGGCCGACACGTGCCTGATGACGGCGTCCGCAGCCGCCTGGCCAGACCGGCGGGCCACCGCAACAGCACCCACGTCACGGGTGTCCCAGCCCGCGAAATCCTCCGGGCCGACCGCCCCCACCACCAAGGCTGTGACCTCGGTTTGTTCAGCCACTGGCAGGGCCGCCCACTCCGAGCGGAAGACGTCCACCCCCTCCCGCTCCAACTGCCTCCCTATTACGACAAGATCGCCGACCGAGCCACCGACCGCAGCAGCCTGAGCACTGCGAAAACGACCCAACAGCACAGCCACTCGGGCAGCGGCCTGGGCAGCGGCCTGTTCGTGCACCACGGCCCGGACAGCAGCGAGATCCCCATCCGACACCCCACTGCCGTCCTGCGCAGCGGCTCGGCCAGCGGCTTGTTGAGCCGATGCGAGCCATCCTTGATCACTAGCCGGTGCAAGCCATCCACGAACCCGCGCTTGAGCGGCAGCGTGCTCCCCATCTGACAGGCCCCTCGCCCCCGCAGTGCCATAGATGCCCGGGGGCCAGATGGCAGCCGGATGCGCGGTGGTCTCCGCAGGGAACCGGCTCTCCGGATCCAGCAGCACCGCCTTATACGGGTCAGCCAAGTCGGGGCTCTGACCAGCCAGCCAGGCACGGACCTTGTCATGACCGTCCCCGGGTTCGGGCAGGCCACTCTTATCCCGCTCCGCTCCCGCCCCACCAGCCGCCGCATCCTCACCGACCACCGTGACATCATCGGCATCCCCGCCGGCCGCCGTCGCCTCGCCGTCGCCGACCACCGTCGCCCCGTCATCGCTGCCGTCGCTGTCGCCCGCCACAGCCTCGGCGCCGCCTGTCACGGCATCGGCGAGGTCGGAATCCTCATCGGGTGTGCCGGGCACGCGGCCGGTCGCAGGACGCGGCACACCGCCGGATGCCAGAGCCGGACCCCGGGTTTCCGTGCGAGCCGTTTTCGCAGCAGCCTCCTGGCTGGTGGTATCCGGCGTGTCGCTCTCGCTGCTGACGGCAGTAAGCAGTATCTGACCGCCTTCTGCCGCTCGTCCGGCAGCAGCCGGGGCAGGACGGTGGGAATCCAGGGCGTTCTGCAGCCGCCGGCGGTGCTCCGGTGTACCCGGCCCTGCGGTGGGGTCGTTCAGCGCGTGTTCCAGAATGGTCTTGTTCAGATCCGCGGTGTTGCTGTCCGCCTGCATGGTCCACACGCGCAGGCCACCCGCCGGTCCTCGCTGCCCTGACCATTCCTGGGGCTGGGGGGATCGGGCTAGCCGCTGGGCAGCGGCCGCCGCGACGTCCTGACCG
>NZ_JARAVK010000055.1:0-44099 GCF_033792765.1 Streptomyces sp. PA03-6a
CACTCCCACCCACCCCTTCGCACTCTTCGCACCGTCTCGGCGACCGGCGACCGCCGCTTGCCGCGCGCACATGCCATGGTGCGCCAACTGGCATGCTCAGGCTATGAGTTGACCATGCTTGAGACGAACCGTGACCCCATGACCACGGCTCGGTGACAGTCCTGCGGCAGTCCTACGGCCGCGTGACGACGGAGTCCCGCAGCGGCCCGTCCGCCCAGCGGGCCGCCTCGATGTGGCTCCGGATGCGCACCACGGTCAACTCCGGCCGTTCGTTGAGCAGTCGGGTCACCCGCGCCGCCGTCTTGCCGTGGGTGTTCCACGCCCAGCGGACGATGTGCTCGGGGTCGGTGAGGATCGTCCACAGCGGCGGCTCGACGTTGCCGTTCCACAGCCGCTGCCGGCGGAGGCGACGTACCAGGGTGCGCCGGATCACCTGGCGCATGACGCGGCGCCGGGGAAGGTCCAGCCAGAGCAGCACGTCGGCGCGGGCGGCGAGGTGGGCGCGCACCGAGCCGTACTGCCACTCGGTCACCCAGCCGGGCTCGGCGCTGAAGCGGTGGACGTCGGCCTCGAACGAGGGGCGCCTGGTCCAGCCGGGGCCGTGGAAGAGCGCGTCGATCTCCACGTGCGGCACCCGCAGCGCGGCGGCGACACGGGCGGCGAGCGTCGTCTTGCCCGCGCCGGACGTGCCGGCGACGAGCACCCGACGCGGTCGGTGGGGCAGTGGGTCAGCCGGTCCCAGGAGTGGCACGCCGCCACGGTAGCAACGCCGCCGCCGGCCCCCGCGCCGGGGCATCCCCGGCCGGCCGGGCGGGCGCGGAACGCGCGCCCGGCCGGCACGGGTGTCAGGCGTTGCCGTCCTTGTAGACGGGGTGGTACTCGGTGTCGCCCTTGACCTTGACGACCCACATGCGGATCGGCGTCCCTTCGGGCAGGTTGCCGCTCGCCCAGCCGGAGCAGTACGGCGAGTGCTGGCCGCGGGTGCTGACCTTGCGGTCGATGTCGCCGTCCCGGTTGACGTCGAGCCTGACTTCGATCCCCCAGCCGTCGGCGATGGTGTCGCAGGCCGCGATGGAGTCGCCCGGGGCGTCGTCCCAGCCGATGGGGTCGGGCCCCGGGTCCTGCATCCAGTAGCCGTAACCGCCGCCTTCGTACGCGCCCCAGCTGAAGGACGCGGCACTCGCGGAGTTGCCGATGGTGCACACCAGCCCGAAAGCGGCGAGTACGACGCCGACTGCCCGAACCCTGCGTGACTTCACGTGACAGTTCCTCCCCGTGGATGTGACAGCCCCCCGTGCCGCCGGACCGCTCCAGGGCGGCGATGGGGCGCCGCAGATGAACACCCGGCAGCCTAGCGAGGTCCGCGATCATGAATCGCGAGTGAACTGCCTTTCCAAGCCGTGGAGTTGCACACACCGCCCGCGCCCGACATGTGCCGGACACCGTCCCTTCCCCGCGGCGACACCCGCCCGGCCGTACGGCTGCTGCACGATCTTGGGACGTGACCACCAGCCCTGCACTGCGCACCCTCGACCGCCGCCGTTTCCTCGCCCTCGCGGGGGGCACCTTCGGGGTCCTGGCCGCGGGCCAGTTGACCGAGGCGCTCTCCGCACGCGCCGCGGAACTGGACCCCGCGCCCTTCTCCCTCGGCGTGGCCTCCGGTGACCCGGACCACCACAGCGTCGTGCTGTGGACCCGCCTGGTACCCGATCCGCTCGACGCGGAGACCGGCGGCATGCCCGCGACGCCCGTCGAGGTGCGGTGGGAGGTCGCGAAGGACGAGTCCTTCCGGAAGGTCGTCGCGAGCGGCGCGGTGACGGCGCTGCCCGAGTCCGCGCACACCGTGCACGTCGTCGTCGACGACCTGGCCCCCGACCGCTGGTACTGGTACCGCTTCCAGTACGGCGAGGTCCGCAGCCGCACCGGCCGCACGCGGACCATGCCGTCGCCCGGCGCGAAGGCCGACCGGCTGCGTTTCGCGTTCGTGTCGTGCCAGTCGTGGACGGGCGGCGCCTACCCCGCCTACCGCGACCTGGCGGAGCAGGACCTCGACTTCGTCCTCCACCTCGGCGACTACATCTACGAGACGACCGACGGCGGCCTCACCGAGTTCCGCCGGCTGCACGCCCTGTACAAGACCTCGCCCGAACTGCGGGCTGCCCACGCCCGGTTCCCGTTCTTCGTCACCTGGGACGACCACGAGGTCCAGAACAACTACGCGGCCGACGTGCCGGGTGGCGCCGGAGACGGCCGTCCCTTCCTGGAGCGCCGGGCCAACGGCTACCAGGCGTACTACGAGCACCTGCCGCTGCGGCCCGGGCAGCGGCCCACCGGCCCGGACGCACTGATGTACCGTCAGGTGCGGTTCGGGAAGCTCGCCGAGTTCAGCGTCCTCGACACCCGCCAGTACCGCACCGACCAGGCGTACGGGGACGGCCGCAAGGAACCGGGCCCCGAGGTCTGGAACCCGGAGCGCACGATGACCGGCCCGGAGCAGGAGAAGTGGCTGCTCGGCAACCTGGACCGCTCCAAGGCCCGGTGGAACGTCATCGCCCAGCAGACCATCATGGCCGCCTTCGACTACGACCTCGGCCCGGGGAAGATCGTCAACCTCGACCAGTGGGACGGGTACGCGGGTGCCCGCGCCCGCATCCTCGACTTCCTCGCCGACCGCGACGTCGCCAACCCGGTGGTGCTCAGCGGCGACTGGCACACCCACTGGGTCAACGACCTCAAGACCGACTTCGACGACCCGCACGCGCCGGTCGTCGCCACCGAGTTCGTCGGCACGTCGATCTCCTCCGGCGCCGGCTGGGACGCCGACGTCCGGGCGGGTCTCGTCGCCAACCCGCACGTGAAGTTCTACAACGGCACCTACCGCGGCTACGTGATGTGCGACGTGACCCGCGACCGGTGGCGCGCCGACCTGCGCATCGTCCTCAAGGGCGACGACGCGGCCTCCCCGGCCTTCACCATCGCCGCCTTCGAAGTGTGCGACGGACGCCCCGGGGCCCGGCGGATCGACGCCGGCGACGGCCTGGTCGGCCGGATCACCGACAAGGTCACCGGCAAGCCGCTCGCCAACGTCCAGGTGACGGTCACGGCGGCGGACGGCACCCGGTTCGCGGCCGTCACCACCGACACCACCGGCGAGTACCTGGCCTTCGCGCCGCCCGGACAGTACGCGGTCGCCGTGGGCGGCGTCGGCTACGAACCGGCGACCGCCACGGCCACCGTGCGCGCGGGCGCGCAGACCCGGGGCGACGTGGCCCTGACGCGTGCCGCCGTACGGGCCGGCACCGGCCGTGCGGTGCCCGGGCCGCAGTCGCAGGCGGCGGCCACGGACGTCACGCTGTCCAACGGCATGCTGTCGCTGGCCGTCTCCGCGGGCTCCCAGGACCCCCAGCTGTCCGGGGTCACCCTGGGCAAGCCGCTGGACCTGGCGGCCGTGGGTCACCTGGACCAGCTGGACTGGATGAACCTGCCGTACGCCTCGGCGGCGCGGCCGCGCGGGAGCAACGCCTGGCAGCAGCTGACCGTGCGGTCCACCACCCTGGAGGTGCTCGCCGCGGGCGGCCCGGTCGCCTCCGCGCGCGCCACCGGGGCAAGCACCCAGGTCCCCGGCGTCGAGGTGGTCACGACGTTCACGATCGGCGAGGGCGAGCCCTGGGTGACCGCCGAGAGCGTCTTCACCAACCGGGGAACGGAGTCCCGCACCTTCTGGCTGGGCGACGTGCTGGACCACGACGGCGCCGGCCAGCGCAGCGGCGTCGCGGGGCACGGCACCGTGACCGCCTCCGCCCCGGCCGACTTCGAGCCGACGGCGCCGTGGGTGGGCATGACCGGTTCCGACGGTCAGACGTACGGGCTGCTCTACGACGAGCCGGGCTTCACCGTGTACGCCTGCGGGATATGGGCGATGACCCAGCGTCAGGTGACGATCGAACCGGGCGCCGCGTTCACCCTGCGGCGGCGGATCGCCGCCGTCGACAACGGCGGTGCGGCCGACCCGTTCGCGGTGCTCGCCGGGCTCTGATCCGGGCACGGAACGGACGCGGCGGCGGTCCCCCGGTCGCGGGGACCGCCGCCGCGGCGCTCGGCCGGCGGTCGGTCAGCGGTTGGTGGACTCCAGCGCCCGCGCGGTGTAGCGCGCGCCGCTCACCTCCCGGGCCGGGACGGCGGCTCCGAGCGCGGCGCGTTCGTCCCGCGACAGGACGAGGTCGGCCGCCGCGGCGTTCTCCTCGAGGTACTTCCGCCGCTTCGTACCGGGGATGGCCACGGCCCCCTGCGCATCGACCCAGGCGAGCGCGACCTGGCCCGGTGTCGCACCGCGTGCTTCGGCGATCTCCCGTACGCGCTCGACCAGGACGAGGTTCGCGGCGATGTTCTCCGGCGAGAAGCGGGGCAGTCCGCGCCGCGCGTCGTCCGGCGCCAGGTCGTCGACGCTGCGGATGGCCCCGCTGAGGAAGCCGCGGCCCATGGGCGAGGAGGCGACCAGGCCGATGCCCAGTTCGTCCATCGTCGCCTTGCGGCCGTTGTCCAGCAGGTCCTGGGTGAACAGCGACATCTCCGACTGGACCGCGGTGAGGGGGTGGACGGCGTGGGCCCGGCGGATGGTCTCCGAGGAGACCTCGGAGAGCCCGATGTAGCGGACCTTGCCCGCGGTGACCAGTTCACCCATCGCGCCGATGGTGTCCTCGACGGGCGTCCCGGGATCGACCCGGTGCATGAAGTAGAGGTCGATCACGTCCGTGCCCAGGTGGCGCAGCGAGCGCTCCACGGCCCGGCGGACGTGCTCCGGCCGGCCGTCGAGAGGACCGGGCGTACCGTCGTCGGCGAAGTCGAGGCCGAACTTCGTCGACAGGACGACCTCGTCCCGGCGGTGTCCGAGGGCGCGGGCGATCAGCCGCTCGTTCTCGAAGGGGCCGTAGGACTCGGCCGTGTCGATGAACGTGACGCCCAGGTCGACCGCGCGGTTGAGCGTGATCACGGACTCCCGCTCGTCCCCCGCCCCGTAGTCCACGCTCATCCCCATCGCACCCAGGCCCTGCACCGGCACGCGCAGTCCCTGACCGCCGAGGTCCACCGTCCGCATCGCCATTCCCTCCCGCAGTGGTGTCGATCCGCCCCGGTGCGCCGGCGCGCACGGCGGTCGTCAGCTACCTCCAGGACCGGACAGCCCCCGTGTCCGTGACACCGGGCGGCGACGGGGGCCCCTGCGGCTACCCGTTCCGGATGGCGTGCACCAGGCCCGCGACGAGGGTCGCCCGTTCCGCCATGGCGTCGACGACCACGTACTCGTGGTCGGCGTGCGCCCCGCCCCCGACCGCTCCGAGACCGTCGAGGGTCGGCACTCCCAGCGCGGCGGTGTGGTTGCCGTCGCTCCCACCGCCCACGGCCCTGCCCTCGATGCCGGGCAGCAACCGCTGCGCAAGGGCGAAGAGCGCGGCGGACGCCGACTCCGGCATCGGGGGCCGCCGGACGCCGCCGCGGACCGAGATGGCGGCTCCGTCCAGGTGCGGGGTCAGCGCGGCGAAGCCGGCTTCGACGCGTTCTTTCTCCTCGGCCGTCTCGACCCGTACGTCGGCGACGACGGTCGCCTGCGCGGGCACCACGTTGTCGACGGTGCCCGCCGACGCCACGGTCGGGGTGACGGTCGTCCCGGCCTCGGGCCGGCTGAGCGCCGCGACGGCCAGCACCTGGTGCGCGGCCTCGACGAGGGCGTTGACCCCGGCCTCGGGCTCCAGTCCCGCGTGCGAGGCGCGGCCGGTGACGGTGACCTCGAACGTGCCGCAGCCCTTGCGGCCCGTCTTCAGCGCCCCGCCCTCGGCCGCGCCCTCGAAGACGAGCACGGCGCCGCAGGCGAGGGCCCGCTCCTCGATGAGGGCCCGGGAGTGGGCGGAGCCGACCTCCTCGTCGCAGGTCACCAGGATCTCGACGCCCGACCGGTCCTCCAGGAGCGCCACACCGTGGACGGCCTGCACGAGACCGCCCAGCATGTCGAACACGCCGGGGCCGGTGGCGTGGCCGCCGGCGACGGTGAACGGGCGCCGTGCGAGGGTACCGAGCGGGAACACCGTGTCGTGGTGTCCCAGGATCAGCACCTTGGGGTCGCCCCCGGAAGACCAGCGGACGTGCGGCCCGACGGGGCTCTCGACGCAGACGGCCTGGCCGCCGAGGCGCCTTTCGATGACGCCGGCGACGGCCTTGGCCGATGCCGTCAGGGCGTCGACGTCACGCGAGGGGGACTCGACCTCGACGAGCGTCCTGAGGTCCTCGATCATCGCGTCGACACTCGCGGGGCCGATCCTGTGCATCGTCATCCCGCCAGGGTAGTGAGCATACCGGCCGGCACGCTCGGGTCACTCGCCGGCCTCGCGTGCCACGCGCTCGAGCCGGCCGCGGTACTCCTCCCACCAGGCCCGGTCGTCCGACGGGATGCTGTCGTTGCCCCGCAGGAATCCGACGCTGCCGTCGATGAGCTCGCGGAGGATGTCGGCGTGGCCGGCGTGCCGCTGGGTGTCCGCGATCACGCGCACCAGGACGTGGTTGAGGGTCACCGCCCGGCGTTCCTCCGGCCACCACGGGACGTGGCCGACCGCGTCGAGCGGCAGCTCCTCGATCGTGCTGTCCGCGTGCTCCCAGGCCCGGCGGTACAGCCCGGTGATCTCCTCGCGCGTCTCGTCCGCCGTGGCCCACATGTCCGCGTTGGCCTCCGCGTCCTCCCGGTACCAGGAGGGCCGCTCCGCACCGAAGAACGGCCGCCCGAAGGTGTCGCCGAGGTAGCCCAGCTCCACACCGGCGGCGTGCTTGACCAGCCCCAGCAGGTTCGTCCCCGTGGGCGTGAGGGGGCGGCGGACGTCGTACTCCGACAGCCCGTCCATCTTCCACAGCAGGGTGTCCCGCGCGTCCTGCAGGTACCGGAGGAGGTCCGCCTTGGGATTCGGTTCGATCATGCCGGGAAGTCTCCCACCCGGCACCGACAGCGGCCCCCGTGCGCGGGCGGTCGCGGACGCGGAGAAGCCGGGCGGCGCGCACGCAGCGGTCGGCGGTCTGCCCTTCACCCTCCGCTCCCCCGGAGTTCGCGTGGACGATCTTCGGCCGCGTCAGGGTCGAACCCTGCCCTGCCACCGGATCGACCGAGGGGAACCATGCACGTACGGACCAAGATCGCTTCAGCCGCGGCAGCCTGCCTTGCGGCGGCGGCACTCATGGCGGCCACGGGCCTCGGATCCGCCGAGGCCTCGACCCCGGCGGTCGCGAAGGCGGCGGTCGCGAAGGCGGCCCCCACGGAGTACACGGCCGAACTCCGGCACACCTTCGCCGCCTTCGACGCGCGGCAGGGCGTGGCCGTCGACCGGAAGTACTTCTACGCCGTCAACAACCAGACCATCACCAAGCACGACAAGGCGACCGGCAAACCTCTCCTGCAGTTCGTCGGCGACGCCGACGGCCCGATCATCCACATGGACAGCGCCACCGTGGTCGGCGACAAGCTGTACGCGGCGACCTCGAACTACAACACCACGCCCGAGAAGAGCTCCGTCGAGGTGTTCGACACCCGGACGATGAAGCACATCGACACCTTCGGCTTCGGCATCGACCGCGGCTCGCTGACCTGGCTGGACCGGCACGACGGGGCGTGGTGGGCGGCCTTCGCCAACTACGACAAGCCCCCGGCGGGCTCGACGGAGCCGTACGGCGGTACCGACAACACGCAGATCGTCAAACTCGACGACCGGTTCCGGGTCGTGGAGGCCTGGACGCTGCCGCAGGAACTCCTGGACAAGATCCGGCCGATGAGCAACTCCGGAGGTTCGTGGGGCCCCGACGGCCGGCTGTGGATCACCGGCCACGACTACGACGAGGCCTACGTGATGGACCTCCCGTCCGAGGGCTCGGACCTGCGCTGGGTGGCGACCGTCAAGCTGCCCGACGTCGAGGGCCAGGCCATCGCCTGGGACCGCTCCGGCAGGACCCCCGAGCTGTGGACCATCAAGCGCTCCACCGAGCAGGTGCTGGTCTTCCAGGCCCCCTACACCTCGATCGAGGACCCGCACACCCGCCAGTGGAAGGTCGTCGGCCCGGGCCACTTCGTGGAGTGACGCCCCTCGCGTCCGCCGGGCGCCGTGGGGTGCCCACGCCACCCGGCGGACGCCTCCCCATGGCCGGGGTCCCTGTGGGGCCCGTCGATCACGGCGAGGCGGTACCGCCTTTGCGGCAGAGCCTCATCGAGCGGCACCGTTGTCGACGTGGCATCGGGCACGGGCCGGGCGCAAGACGCCGCACGCATGCGACTCAGAGCTCGGGCAACCGTATGGTCATCCCGTACAGTCGGGTGGTCTGCATGTCGCTCTGGTTGTCGTCGGTGACCATGAGGACCTTCAAACGACCGTCCGGGGTGGTCCCGGTGATCGTCATACCCTCGATGTTGCCGAGCAGGGGGTTGGCCTGCGACTGCTTGTTCGTGGCTCCGAGCGGCGGGCAGTTGACCATGTCGACCAGCAGGGTCTTGTTCATCAGGGAGACGTCGTCCTGGCCGGACAGGTTCTCGACGTGGGTGATGTCGTCCGCCTCGCGCGGGTCGGCGAGATAGACCCGGATGATGTTGCCGACGCTCTTGTCGAAGCCCCGCTCCAGAACAAGGAGCCTGCCGTCACCGGACGCGCAGATGTCCGACAGCAGCAGGCCCTTGTCGCGCACGTAGCCCCACTGCACGCCGATCCGGAACTCGTCGCCGGCCGTCTCGCGTTTCCACGCCTGGAAACGCACGTAGTCGCTCTCGTCACCCCTCAGCGCGCCCTCCATCGACGCCACCAGGGTGAGGCCGCCGGGCTGCATGGCGAGGCCCTCGAAGGTCTCGTTGACCACGGCCCGGCCCGCAGGCGCGAGGAGGAGGCTGTCCGGCACCGGCAGCCTGTCGATGAACTTTCCCTCCGGGGTGTAGCGACGAACGGCAGGTTCCTCGGAGGCGATCAGGAGCGTGCCGTCCTCATCGAAGACCAGGGCCTCGAAGTCCGTCTCCTTCCCGTCCTCGTCGTACAGCGCCACGACTTCCACGGGCTCGTGGGTGGCGGCGTCCAGGTGGAAGAGCAAGGAGCGGTCCGCGAGGGCGGCCACACGTCCCTCGGGGCTGACCGCCAGGGCCGACATGTTGCCGACGAACTTCTCCTCGAAATGGGTCTTGTCGAGGGCATCGGAGAACCAGTCGACAACGGCCCAGGCGGAGCAGGCGTTCGGCTCCGGACCCTCGGAAAATTCGGTCATCGTAAACCCCTTCGCATCGGGCCTAAACCCCTCCACACCGGTCTTCTCGGCCGCGCCCGTCGCCTGGGATGCTCTCGCAGTAGGTTCCAGCGATTCCTCACCACCGCGCGCGAAGGCGTTGCCGCCATGGAGCGATCCGGCTGCGCGGGAGTGATCACGGCGTCGGAACCCTACTGGATGGCCTCGTTGGCCGGACCGAGTCCGCGGCAGTCCGCCTGCGGCACGCGATCGCTCGGGCTGCCCTCGACGGCCGTCCCGCCCGTAGCTCGCGCGGGGACCGCAGTCCGAATGGCAGGCCCGCAAGGCAATCGTGTCGGAGGCCTGGTCTAGGTTCGGCCCATGCACGAGAGCCGTTCCAGCGCCGGGGTGCCCCTTGAGCCGGACGTGCCGCCCTACCAGGTGGTCCTGGCGGAGACCGATTGGGGCTCGCTCCAAACTGCTTTCGGGAGCGGCGAGGACCTTCCCGACGTCCTCGCGCGGCTGTTGGAGCCCGATCCCAAGATCCAGGTCACCGCTTTGTCGGAGCTGGGTGAGATGGTCAACCACCAGGGCACCATCTACGGGGCCACCGCACCCGTCGCCCTGTACGTCGCCGGCATCCTCACCCACCCGGCGGCCGCGAACCTCCGGGCCTACGGCGACGTCCCCATCCGCGCGACGCTGTTGAACTGGCTGGTTTCCACGGCCTACGACGCTTCCGACGAGATCGCAGGCCCCATCGAGCAGCGGTTCCCCGGGTTCCTCACCCACGGCACGACCATGGCGTCCTTCCGGGACCTGCGCCCGATGCTCTACCGGGCCGTCGCTCCCTTCGTGCAGGACAGCCACGAGAACGTGCGCGAAGCCGCCGTCGTTGCCGCGCTCATCCTCGCCGAACACCCGGCACTCGCCGAGCAGCGTGATCACCTCGCCGTGCACACGCGCCGCGTCCTCGACACCAACGGCCACGAGCCCGACCGCCGCATCGCCCGGAGGGCCCTTGAAGCGTGGGGCCACGACGTCCCCGGCCCCGGACCTTTCCGGGCGGAGCCCTGGGACCGGGGGCCGCACCGCGACGGCCGCGGGGATCTCGAACCTCCCTTCTGACCCGTACACGCAGGGCCCACCCGCGGAACACCGCGGCAGGTGGGAGACACCAGCCCAAGGACGCGCGACTTCCGCGGACCCGCGAAGGGCGTCCCGGGGCGGACGCGGCATCAGATGTCGTACCTGCGGGGTGCGATCATGGATCGCCTACGATCCAGCCATGAGCGCTCTGGCCCGGTATCGGACGATGTGGTCGAACCTGCGGCGACGGGACCCCGTTCTGCTGTCCCCCGCCGTCCTGACCGCGGTCATCGGGGTCCTGGCGATCCTCACCCCCCAGGACGTCCCCTTCACCCGCCTGCTGCCGGCGGCGCCCGCGCTCGCCGCGTCGCTCTGGTCCGTGCGGGCGACCCTCACCCTCGGGATGATCTGCCTGCTCCCGGTCATCGGCTACGCCCTGGCCTTCTCCGACATGTCCGCCCTCTACACCGCCGGGGCGATCGGCGCCGTCAGTCTGGCCGCCGCCTACGCCAGCCACCTGCGCCTGCAGCGCGAACACACCCTCGCCCAGGTCCGCGCCGTCGCCGACGCGACGCAGGAGGTTCTCCTCAGGCCGGTGCCCGAACGCATCAGGAACCTGGAGATCGCGACCTTCTACCTCGCCGCGGCCCCCCAGGCGCGCATCGGGGGCGACTTCTACGCCGCGGCCGACACCCCCCACGGCCTGCGCCTGATCCTCGGGGACGTCCGCGGCAAGGGCCTGCGCGCCGTGGGGGTTTCGGCCGCCCTCCTCGGCTCCTTCCACGAGGCCGCCTACGAGGCCCCCGACCTGCCGCACCTCGCGCACCGCCTGGAGACCACCATCACGCGGTACACCGCGGCGGTACCCGCCGAGGACGACTGCGAACGCTTCGCCACCGCCGTCATCGTCGAGATCCCGCCCGCAGCCGACCATGCCTCCGTGCTCAGCTGCGGGCACCCGCCTGCCCTGCTGGTGCACGACGGCCGCACCCGGGCCATCGACCCGGTGGTCCCCTCACCACCGGTCAACCTGGCGGCACTTGTCGGCTCCGGCTACCACGTCGACCGCGTTCCCCTGGCCGTCGGCGACCTGCTGCTGCTCTACACCGACGGCGTCAGCGAGACCCGCGACCCGGGTGGCGCCTTCTTCCCCCTCACCGCCTGGACAGGGCAGGCCGCCACCACCGCACCGGCCGGGTTCCTGCACCTCCTCCACCAGGCGCTCCTCCGCCACAGCGACGGCGGCCTCAACGACGACATCGCCTGCGTCGCCATCCGCAGGACCGCTGCGGGCACCCCGTGAAGCGGCCGCCGCCGAGTATTTCCTAGTGAATTGATGGGAAAGCATTGACGGTGGTCCGACAGGCTGCGCAGGATGAGGAACGTGCCCCAGACGCCCATGGACGTTGAGACCGCGCCGTCCGGCTCCGCACCGCCGCCGGAGCCGGAACCGGAGCCGACCGGGCCCGGCCGCGCGCACTGGCTGCGGGTGGCCCGTGAGACGGCGGACGACCTGGCCACGGACGCGGTCGCCAGGGACCAGGCGGGCAAGCCCCCGTTCGACGAGGTCTCCCGGCTGCGCGAGGCGGGGCTGCTGCCGCTGCTGGTGCCCGCCGGGTCCGGCGGCGGTGGCGCGGACTGGGCCACGGCGTACGCCGTGGTCCGGGAGATCGCGGCGGCCGACGCCGCGATCGCCCAACTGCTCGGCACGCACTACTTCGTGTCGTGGAGCGCCCGGCTCCTCACCGGGCCCTCGGCCGCCACGGGGCTGGAACGGCGTTCCGCGGCCGGGCAGTGGTGCTGGGGCGGTGGGTTCGCCCGCCAGGACGCGACGCTGACGCTGGCCAGGACCGCGGGCGGCTACCGGCTGGAAGGCCGGCAGAGCTACGTCACGGGCGTCCTCGTCGCCGACCGCATCGCCGTACGCGCCGTGCGGGCCGACACCGGGGAACCGCTCGCCGTCGCCGTCGACCCCGCCCGGCACGGCGTCGCGGTCGGCGCGGAGGACGATCCCTTCGGCCAGCGGCTCGCCGCCGGGGGCGGCGTGGAGTTCGCCTCCGTGGCGGTCACCGCCGACGAGGTGCTCGGTTCGCTCTCCGCCGAGGAGGACGTCCTGCCGCCCCTGGCCTCGCTGGCCTCGCCGCTGGGGCGTCTGATGTCGGTCCAGCTCCGACTCGGCACGGCCGAGGGCGTGCTCGCCGAGGCCCGTGAGTACAGCAGGGCGGGCCAGCGGCCGTGGCAGCCGGAGTGGCCGGCCGGATCGCCCCAGGACCCCCACGTGCTCGCCGCGTACGACGAGCTGACCGTCCTCACCCGCTCCGCCTCCGCGCTCGCCGCTCAGGCGCTGGAGGCACTGGAGGGCGGCCTGGCACGAGGGGAGGCCCTCGGCTACGAGGAGTGCGCGGAGATCTCGGCGCTCGTGGCCGTGGCCGAGGTCGCGACGTCCACCGCCGTGCGGGAGAGCACGACGCGCGCCCTGGACGTCATCGGGCCCCGCTCCGCGTCCGCGCGCCTGGGCCTGGACCGTTTCTGGCGCAACGCGCGCACCCACACCCTGTACGAGCCCGTGGCCCCCCGCCTCCGCGACGTCGGGGACTACTTCCTCAACGGCACGCACCCCCCGTTCACGCTGCCGGTGTGACCCGGAACCGACACCACCGGCACCCGACGGGATAATGCGCCCATGCGGATCTCAGCCAGGGCGGACTACGCGGTACGTGCCGCGCTGCAGCTCGCCGCGTCACCGGAGGCCGGGCCGATGAAGGCCGAGGCCATCGCCGCCGCCCAGGACATCCCGCACAAGTTCCTCGAGGGCATCCTCAACGAGATGCGCCGCGCCGGTCTCGTCCTCAGCCAGCGGGGCGGCAACGGCGGTTACCGCCTGGCCGGGCCCGCCGGGTCCATCAGCATCGCCGACGTCATCCGCGCCGTCGACGGACCGCTCGTCTCGGTCCGCGGGGTCCGCCCCCCGGACCTGGCGTACACCGGGCCCGCCGAGTCGCTGCTGCCCCTGTGGATCGCGCTGCGGTCCAACGTGCGCGAGATCCTCGAGGGCGTGTCGCTCGCCGACGTCGCCGGGGCCGAACTGCCGCACGGCGTCCTGGCCCTGACGGAGTCCCCCAGCGCCTGGACGAACCCCTGACCGGGCACCGCCCCGACCTGCGCGCACCGTGGGGGGCGGCTCGCCGTGCGCCGGGAACGGCGGACGGCGGCCCGCGGCGACGTATCGTTGTTGATCTCTTCGACGGGAGCCGCCATGAGCACGCCGCAGGACCTGATGATCGTCAGCATGGATGTGCCTTCGAGCCCTCCCGTCGAACCGGGCGACCTGTCGCTCGCGCTCGCGGGGGCCGAGGTGATCGATCTCCTCGGAGCGCGGGCGGTCATTCTGGACGGTGACCGCCTGGTGCCGGCCGACGGGCCGGCCACCGGTGACCACCTGCTGGACCAGGCGGCCTCCGCGCTCGTCGACCAGGAGCCCTACGAGTCCGTCGAGGACTGGCTGTGGCGCAGGGGCCGCAACCTCTCCTCGGTCTACCGCGGCGCGCTGCAGGCGACCGGTCTGACCGCCGTGAGCCGCCCCCGGTGGCGGCCCTGGGCCACCGGGGAGCAGGTGCTGCTGGACTCCCCCGCCCGCCGGGAGGCACTCGGCCGACGGTCGTCCGGGGAGCCCGTCCTTGCCGCCCTCGCGTCCGCCGCCGGGGTCCCCGGGGACCGGACCCCCGGCGACCTCGCCGACGTCGGCGACGACGCCGTGGCCACGGTGCTGGCCGCGGTCCACGACGCCGTCGAGGAACTGCAGTCGGTGCGGCAGCGGAAGGACATCGAGAAGGCGGCCTTCGACAACATCTGGCGGGCCTGAGGGCGAGGGCGGCGGCTCAGGAGGGCGGTCAACGGCGACTCACCCGGTGGGGTTCCCTCGAACGTGCCCTGCCCGTACATGGGTTCGCCCGTCAGGGACTCCTCCCTCACCGCGGGACCGGGCGCCGCATCTGCACCCCGCCACCGTGAAGGCGCATCTCAACTACGCCAACGGAATGACGAGTTGGGATGAGTACGTCTCTCCCGGCCCGCCCACGGGCCTGCCCCGCACGGGACTTGCGGCGGCGGGGCGTGCGGCCGGGACGTCCACGGTGAACACCGCCCCAACTCGCTGAGTACGGGGCGGTTCCGCACGGTGAGCGCGGAGGATGGGTACGATCCGGCAGCAACATCCCATACACCAGGAAGCGGCTGTCGTGTCCCACAACACAACCATTCAGGACCGGTATGCGGCGCGTCTCGCAGAGGACCTGGAGAACAACGCCAAGGATCAGGAAGCGGTCCGGGAGCAGGTGGCCGGGCTCCAGGCCCGCCTGACCCGGCTCGAGGACGAGCGGGCCTGGCTGACCCGGCTGCAGGGCAGCGTGACGACCGGCGGACCCCGCGTCGCCCCGCGCGACGAACCTGCCGATGCCGTGCCGGCGGACGAAGTCCCGGCCGAAGAAGTGCCGGCCGAGGAGGTTCCCGCCGAGGTGGTTCCGGCCGCCGACGTGGCCGGGGCGCCGGAGGAGGGTGCTCCCCGGGCCGTCCCGCGGCCCCGCACACGGAAGCCGGCCGGCGGGGCGAAGGCCCGGAAGGCCGGCAAGAAGGCGGCGCCGTCCCGCGACAAGGAGAAGCCGACCCTGCGCGGCCTCGTCGCGGACGTCCTCGCCGCCGATGAAGAGCCGCGCATGGTCAGTGAGTTCGTCGACGCGCTGGCCAAGCGGCATCCGGATCGCTCCGCCCCGAGCGCCCCCGTCGTGCGCAACGCCCTGGAGGCGTTGGTCGCGAAGGGGCTCGCCGAGCGGTCCCGCCGTCAGGGGAGCGTCTTCTACACCCCTGTCACGCCGTCGGCCGGGACCACCGGTGACGGCGCGGGCGCGGCAGCGCCCGAGGCCGGGAAGCCGGTCGCGGCGAAGGCCTGACCGGGCGCCGTGGCAGGGGCACGCCTCTGCCACGGCGGAGTGGCCGCGGAGCCGGGTGGGCACCTCGGCCGCACGGGGCTGTCAGGTGGCGACGTTCCTCAGGGCCGCGCCGAGCGCCTTGAGGTCCAGGCCTTCGAGGTGGTCGAGGAAGTGACGGCGCACGGACACCAGGTTGGTCCGCCACGCCTCCTTGAGGCGGGCGAGGCCGGCGTCGGTGAGGACCGCGTTCCAGCCGCGGGCGTCCTCGGCGCACTTCACGCGCTGCACGAGCCCGTCGTTCTCCAGCCGGTGGACGACGCGCGTCATCCCGCTGACCGACAGTTCGCAGGCCCCGGCGAGGTCGCTCATGCGCATCTGCCGACCGGGCGCCTCGGAGAGGTTCATCAGGGTCAGGTACTCGATGAGCGGGAGCCGCTGCTCGCGGACCAGATCAGCGTCCATGACACGGGGCAGGGCGTAGATGACACGACTCAGCGACCGGACGACCGCTTCCTCGTCGGGACTGAGCGGCACGATCGCCTCGGGGGCCGCTTCCTGCCGCGGCATGACGTCTGACATGCCCCTAGTTTACTTGCGCGGCGAAGGAAGTGAACGCTTCCTAACGGCGGGATCCCGGCATCCTCGCACATCCGGAAATTACGACGCGTTTCGTCCGTTTAGTCGGTCACGGTAGGTCTCAAGCAGCCACTGCCTGTCGTTCTCGTTCCCCTGTGGGAGCAGATGCTCGTATCATGGGGAGGATGCTCGGGAGGAGACCATGACCGCTGCGGCGTCGAAAGCCGACTCGTGCAACAACCTGGCGCTGCGCAAGGCGGCCCGGTACCTCGGCGCGACCTACGACAAGGCCCTCGCCCCGGTGGGCCTGCGTGCGACCCAGTTCAGCATCCTGCAGCAGCTCAGCGTCCACGAAGAGATGACGATCACCGCCCTCGCCGACATCATCGCGATGGACCGTACGACGATGGCCTCCAACCTCAAGCCGCTCGCGCGGGAGGGCCTGGTCACCGTCGAGACGTCGGCGACCGACCGCCGCGCGCGGATCGTCACGCTCACACCGGACGGCCTCGCCAGGATGAAGGCGGCGCTCCCCCTCTGGAACGACGTCCAGACCCGGTTCGAGGAACGGTTCGGGTCCGCGGACGCGGCCCTGCTGCGCGGGTTCCTCGACGCCGTGCTGGACACCGGCTTCGAACCGTGGGCGGAGTGAGCGACTCCCGGCGCGACACGTCATGACCGGCCGGCGGCGACGTCGTCGGGGGCGGGAGCGGGGGCCTCGACGGCGCCCGGGGCCGGGTCGGGGCGGCCGGGTGCGGTGCGCCGTCGCCGGCGGTCGTTGCACCAGGCGACCGCGCACGCCGCCCCGTACAGCAGGCTGATGGGCGTGGCGAGCAGCAGCATGCTGATCGGGTCGGTGCTGGGGGTGGCGATCGCCGCGAAGGCGGCGACCCCCATGAGCATGCCGCGCCACCACCCGGTCATCCGCCGGGCGCTGATCACCCCGCCGAAGTTCAGCAGCACGAGGAGCACGGGGAGTTCGAAGGAGAGGCCGAAGACGATCACCATGCGGGTGGCCAGGTCGAGGAAGTCGTCGACGGGCAGGATGTTGGTGGCGTTGTCGGGCGTGAAGGAGATCAGCACCCGGGCCGTCGTCGGCAGCGTCCGGTACGCCACCGCGGCACCGGTCAGGAACAGGGGGATGCCCGCCCCGAGGAAGGCCAGGGTGTACTTCCGCTCGCGGCGGTGCAGTCCCGGCGCGACGAAGGCCCACAGCTGGTAGAGCCACACCGGGCTCGCGCCGACCACTCCCGCGGTGACCGACACCTTGAGCGCGAGGGAGAACGGCGAGAGGAGACCGTTGAGGGAGATCACGCCGCAGTGACCCGCACCGTCCGCCCCGGAGGCCCCGGTCAGGCGGCCGGGGGCACAGCCGGGCAGCGGATCGATGAGGAACCCGATGAGCTGCCGGTGGAACAGGGCTGCAGCGACGGTGACGAGCAGGATCGCCCCGACGGCCTTGAGCAGGCGGTTGCGCAGTTCGCGCAGGTGCTCCCGCAGGGGCATCCGATCGGGGTCACGCGGGGTACGGGTGGTCATGGCCGGTCCGTCCGGGGCGCTTCAGCGCCGGTGGGGTGCGCCCGCCGCGGTGGCCTCGGGCGCCGTGTGCGGGGTCGCGGCCCCGGGCTCAGAAGTCGCGGCCCCGGGCTCGAGGGCCGCGGTCCCCACGGCACCCGGGGGCTCACCGGAGCCGTCCTCCCGCATGGCCTTGGTCTCGCTCCTGAGGATCCGGAGCGACTGCCCGAAGGAACGGGCCATGTCGGGAAGCCGTTTGGCCCCGAAGAGGAGGAGGACGACGACGAGGATGAGGAGGATCTCGGGTGCTCCGAGCCTTCCGAACATGGGTGTTTCCCTTCTGAGGTGCCGAGGTGAGGAGGTGCCGCACGCGGATCCGGGCGCCGCCGGACGGCCGCGTCACGGCCGGTGGCCGCCGGCGGGCGGATCGCGCGGGTCGAGGTCCGTGAGGTCCAGGTCCCGCAGTTCGGGTGGGAGTTCGTCCCGGAGGCCCGCCCGGGCGCCCTGCGCGAGCTCACGGAGCCCGCGCAGGGCACGCACGGTGTCGGAGACCAGCCCGGGGAGCCTGTCGGGTCCGACGAGGACGACCGCCACCACGAGCAGCGTCAGGACCTCCAGCGGGCCGATGTCGGAGAACACCGTGCCTCCCGTCTGTGGGTGGGGTTCGCCGGGACGGACCCGGCCGGGGGTTACCGCGAGGCGCCGGCGGCGCGGCGGTACGGGGCGAGGAACGTGCCGAGTTCCGCCAGCATCTCCTCGGGTGCCTGCTCGGCGACCCAGTGACCGGCGCCGCGGATGACCACGCCCCGTACGTCCTCCGCCAGGGGCTCCATCGCGCCCGCGACGGCACCGCCCCAGCTCTCGGATCCGCCGATCGCCAGGACCGGCATCGTCAGCTTCTTCCGCGCGCGGTCCTCGTTCTGACCGGTGGTGCCGTCCCACGCGCGGTAGAACCCGAAACTGCCGCGCAGCGTCGCGGGGTCGCAGAAGAGGCGGACGTAGTACTCGCGCGCGTACCGGGGCAGCCTCTCCCCGCCCTGGATGTCGAACTCGTAGCCGAAGAAGTCCGCTTCGCGCCCCCTGACCAGCCGTTCGGTC
This sequence comes from Streptomyces sp. PA03-6a, assembly GCF_033792765.1. Taxonomy (NCBI): domain Bacteria; kingdom Bacillati; phylum Actinomycetota; class Actinomycetes; order Kitasatosporales; family Streptomycetaceae; genus Streptomyces; species Streptomyces sp. PA03-6a. The sequence continues at coordinate 18,429 of NZ_JARAVK010000055.1, forward strand.
AGCTCGTGGTCGACCCGGTTGAACGGGATGTGCCAGAGCCTGTCGTTGTCCCGCCCGTCCACGAAGAGGATCGGTGAGGCGGACTTCCGCGGGGGTCCGGGGACCTCGGCGAGGGCCACGCGGGCGACGCGCTCCGGGTGGTCGGCCGCCAGCGCGTAGCTGATGATCATTCCGGTGTCGTGGCCGACGACCGCGAACCGCTCGTGGCCCAGGGCGTCCATCAGGGCGACCAGGTCGCCCGCCAGGGAGCGGGTGTCGTACCCGCTCACGGGCTTGTCGGTGAGTCCCATGCCGCGCTGGTCGACGGCGATGACGGTGTGGTGCCGGGCCAGTTCCGGCATCAGCATGCGCCACGCGTACCAATTCTGCGGCCAGCCGTGCACCAGGAGCAACGGCGGCCCGTCGCCTCCGGTCACCACGTGCTGGCGCAGCCCGCCGGCCCGCACGAAGCGGCTGCTGAAGGTCTTGGTGAACCCGGCCGGCAGCCGGGGCGCCGAGGAGACCGAGCCGAACCCGTGCGGCGTCCGCAGGGGCGGGGTGGCGGAGGCCGACGGCAACCCGCCCGCCAGCGAGATGCCGGCGACGGTGACGGCGGAGGCGGCCGCGCCGCCGACGAAGGCGCGTCGTGACAGTCCGCGCGGGGCACGGTGCGACACCGGCCTCGGGCCGGGGCCGTCCTGCTCGGACGGCTCCACGGGGGGCATGTTCACGGGGTTTCCTTCCACTAGGAACGAGCATATGCACGTATTGGGGTGCAGGAGGGGTCGCGTCCGTACGGCTCCGTACGCCCTGCGGTGACGGGGTGGGTCAGCGGCCGGGGAACCGCTGCTTGATCTCCTGGAGCACCCAGCCGTTGCCGTCCGGGTCGCTGAAGGTGGCGAACGAGCCGTACGAGGCACGGTCGGGATGCAGGCCCGCGAGCCGCCCCTGACCTTCCTGCCGGTGGGTGATCTCCCCGCCCTCATGGCCGTGGAACAGCATCCCGCCGGCGTCGTGGAACACCTCGCTCACCTCGACGCCCCGGGCGACCAGCTCCGCACGGGCCTCCTCGATGTCGAGGACGGCCAGGTACAGCCCCTGGGCCGAGCCCGGCGCGGCGGAGGTGAGCCCCTGACCGAACATCACCGAGCACTCCGAGCCCGGCGGGGTGAAGTGCACCGCGCGCCAGTCCTCGCTGACGGCCTTGTCCAGATCCAGGCGGAATCCCAGCGCCTCGTAGAACGCCTTGGCCCGGTCGACATCGGACACGGGCAGCACGACAAGTTCCAGCTTCGTGTACATGGGGGTCTTCCTTCGTAGAGGACGGTGCGCCACACGCCGGCGGTCACCGTTTTCGGGGGACGAGGACGGCGGAGCCACACCGGCGCCGCACGCCGGATCCCCGGCCGGGTCGCCGAAGGCTTCGAGCCGCAACTACCGGAGCGGCTCAGCCTGTCTTCGTGGTGATGACCGTAGGCCATTAGGTCGCAACCCGCAACACGCATCCACACGAATCGGGGCGAGCGTGACACACCTCACCGCACTTCACTGGGACTCCACCACACAGGAAGAGAATGACTACCGTCGCGGTTTCACCCACAACGGGGAGCGAACTAGACTGACCCGGAAAGGGAGGCCCGCACGATGCCGACGCCCACGACCGAGCGCAGTCCGCTGACCCAGCCCGCAGCCGTCGACGCGCTCCTGCGGTTCCTCAACACGCACGCTTCGGGGCCGAGGCAGCTCCCGGAGCGCTTCACGGACGCCCGCAGCATGCACGCATGGCTGCTGGAGCACGACCTGGGCACGGAGGCCACCCACGTCACCGAGGCCGACGCGGCCGCCGCACGCGAACTGCGCAACGCCCTGATCACCGTGCTGCTGGCGCACGCGGGCGACAAGAACACCACCCCCGGGGCGCTCGCCCGGGCGGAGGAGCACCTTCGCGGCATCGCCGCCCGCTACCCCCTGGTCACGGTCGTCACCGCCGAGGGGGCCCGTTTGGCGAGCACGCAGAGCGGCATCCCCGGGCTGTTCGGGACCGTACTGGCGAGCGTCACCGAACTCGCGCACGCGGGCGTGTGGGACAGGCTGCGGGCGTGCCGCCACGAGCCGTGCCACTTCTGCTTCTTCGACCGGACGCGCAACAGCTCGGCCGGCTACTGCGGCCCGAGGTGCGGTTCCCGCGCGTCCATGCGGGCCTACCGGCAGCGCAGGAAGGAGCAGGCCGCCGGAACGGCGGGCTGACCCCGCCGGCTGTGTCGCGCCGATGGTGCACCCCCGGCGCCCCGTGCCCGTGATATGAACCTCGAAGGACCGAACAGGCACAAATCGGGCGGGCCGTCCCGCGGGGGCCTGCCCCGCAGCCAGGACGTCCGGACATCTGCTGACCGGCGGAAGGCGGGCGGACATGCCGCACTACGATCTTGTGGTCCTCGGCGGGGGCAGCGGCAACATGCTGATCGGGGACGAGTTCGCGCACCTGCGCTGCGCCATCGTCGAACCGAGCCGCTTCGGCGGCACCTGCCTGAACCGGGGCTGCATCCCCAGCAAGATGTTCGTCGTCGCCGCCGACGCGGCCGAGGGCGCGCGGGCGGCCGCGCGGCTGGGGGTCCGCGCCACCGTCGAACCGGTGGACTGGAAAACCGTCCGCGACCGGGTGTTCCACCGGATCGACCCGCTCCACGACAGCGCGCTGGACTACCGCCGGGACCACGGCATCGACGTGTACACCGAGGAGGCGCGCTTCGTCGGGCCCAAGGTGCTGCAGGTGGGCGGGGAGCGGATCACCGCCGACACCATCGTCGTCGCGGTCGGCTCACGGCCCGACGTGCCCGACGTCCCCGGACTGGACACCGTGCCGTTCCACACCTCCGACACCATCATGCGGATCGAGGACGCACCCGCTTCGCTGGCCGTCATCGGCGGCGGGTTCATCGCGGCCGAGTTCGGCCACGTCTTCGGCGCGTTCGGGTCGGACGTCACGATCATCCAGCGGGGGCCGCGCCTGCTGATGGCCGAGGACGAGCAGGTGTCCGAGCGCTTCACCGAGCTCGTCTCCCGTCGGCACCAGGTCCTCCTCGGCGCCACCGTCACCGCCGTGGAACGCCGCCCCGACGGTGTCGAGGTGAGTGTGACCTGCGCCGAGGGCGAGCAGGTCGTCCAGGCCGAGATGCTGCTGGTCTGCACCGGCCGCCGGCCCAACACCGACCGGCTGGACGCGGCCGCCGGCGGGCTGGAACTCGACGGGCACGGGCACATCGTGACCGACGACACCTACCGCACGTCCGTACCGGGGGTCTGGGCCCTCGGCGACGCGGTGAACCACTTCCAGCTCAAGCACATGGCCAACGCCGAGTCCCGTGTCGTACGGCACAACCTGCTCCACCCGGACGACCTGCGCACCCTGTCCAACAAGCTCGCTCCGCACGCGGTCTTCACCAGCCCGCAGATCGCGAGCGTCGGGCTGACCGAGCAGGAGGCGCGCCGCCGCGGCGTCGCGTACCTGGTGAGCGTCCGCGACTACGCGGACACCGCCTACGGATGGGCCCTGGAGGACACCACCAGTTTCGTGAAGGTCCTGGCGGACCCCCACGACCGGACGATCCTGGGCGCGCACATCATCGGTCCCCAGGCCGCGACGCTCATCCAGCCGCTGATCCAGGCCATGGCACTGGGGCAGACGGCCGACCAGGTCGGCCGGGAGGTGCTGTACATCCACCCCGCGCTGACCGAGGCCGTCGAGCAGGCCCTGCTGGACCTGTAGGCCCGGGGTCCGGGTCCGCCCGGAGCGGTCCCGCCCGAGACGGGACCGCTCCGGGCCTTGACGCCCCGGCGGTGGGGGCTACATCTTCATGTGCTCCATGTCGTGCGCGTCCATTCCCCGGCCCATGTCCATCAGCATCCGGTGGATGTCGTGGACCGGCGACGGCATGACGACGAAGGGCCGCATCATGCCCTCGTCCTCGTGGTCGAGGAGGTGGCAGTGGTACATGACCTGGCCGGTCTGGTCGGCGAGACGTCCCGCCACGGTGACGAGGGTGTTGGCGTTGACGGTGATGGTGTCCTTCCAGCCGGACTCCTCCGGGGCGACCGGGACCGGGGCGCCGACCGTGATGGGCTTCCTGGTCTGCGCCGTGGCGAAGTCCACACCGGAGGAGTCGACGGCCCGCCGGTCGACGACCTGGAAGTTCATCAGGTGGATGTGCATCGGGTGGTAGATGGGCACGCCCTCGGGGGCGGCGCTGATGAAGTGCCACTTCTCCCAGGTGCCGGAGGCGCCGAAGAAGGTGGTGGTGTCCTCGAACATGCTGCCCGTGCGACGCAGCGTCCGGGTGCCGCCCGGCATGTCGACCGTCACGACGCCGGTGCCCGGCGCCGTGTCGGCCGGGACCTGCTCCATCTCCCAGATCTGGGGCATGGCGCCGGTCCTGTCGAAGCCGAGCAGGACGAAGCGCTCGGTCGCGTCCTTGGGTACATCGGCGAGGGTGAGCTTGCGGAACGACTTCGACAACGTTGTCGGAAGCGGGTGCAGCGCGCGGCGCTTCTTCTCGACGCGGAACTGCATGACGTCGGGGAAGGGGATCATGAAGTCGGGCAGCGCGGCCCCGGGGGTCTGGCCGGGGATGGTGTTGACGAGCTTGAGCTTCCTCCCGGGGAAGGCCGCGAAGTCGACGACGACGTCGGCGCGCTCGGCGGGCGAGAGGGAGATCGCCTCGTCGATGATCTGCGGCTTGCCGAGCAGCCCCATGTCGGTGCCGATGAGTCTCATGGCGCCGCGCACGACCTTGCCGGTCTCCTCGTCGACGACGACCAGGCGGTAGACGCGCGTGGTGGAGACGTTCACCAGGCGGAAGCGGTAGGCGCGGGCCTGCACGTCCAGGTACGGCCACACCACGCCGTTGACCATGGTGAACGGGTTCAGGCTCGCCAGGGCGGGCGGGATGGTGCCCGGCATCGGCATCGCGCCGCCGCCCAGGATCCGCTTGGCGAGGACCTGGCCGGTGAGGCGGCCCTGGGCGTCGGTGTCGAAGTTGACGTCCTGGATGGTCAGCGGGATCTCGTACTCGCCGCGGGGCAGGCCCAGCCGGTCCTCCTCCGCGTCGCGCACCACGTAGTTCCCGACCAGACCGGCCTGGACGTTGAGCGAGGTCACCGACATGGCGTGGTCGTGGTAGAAGAGGTGGGTCGCCGCCTGGTCGTTGGCGTACTCCCCCAACTGTCCGTTGCCGGAGGTGACTCCGAACTCCGCGGCGCCGTCGCTCAGGGCGTTCTGGTGGCCGCCGTGCACATGGACGGTGGTCCAGGCGGTCAGCCCCTCGACCTCGGGGCGCGCGGCGGCACCCTCGGCACCGGGCCGGTTGTAGGGGAGCAGGCCGGGGCCGGGCCCCTCGGGGTTCACCCACACCGCCTTGACCGGCGTCCTGCCCTTGAGCTTGTTGTTCCAGGCGATGCGGACCCGCTCCCCGCTGCGGACCTCGATGGTCGGGCCGGGGAAGTGGCCGGCGTAGGTCCACAGCCGGGTCGGCGGCATCTGCGAGTGCAGCCGGACCGAGGACGGGACCATGTCGATCTCCGTGATCCCATGGCTCTTGGGGCGCAGCGTCGGCGGGACGCGCAGCGCGTCCCGGAACGGTTTCAACGTCGTGAACGTGGGCTCGTTCACGCCGTGCAGCGCGTCGGCCGCCTCCGCCGTGCCCTCGAAGACGCCGGCGGAGCCGAGGACTCCGGTGCCGGCGACGGCGACGGCGGCAGCGGTGGCCCCGGCCATGCCGAGGACGGTCCGCCTGCTGGTCGTTGACATGTAAGTGTTCATCCTGTTCTGGGTGGTACGAGCGCGGGAGGCGGAGCTTCGACGGGACGCACATGCGCTCCCCTGGGTCCGGGGAGCGTCGTTCCGCGCGCCTCAGGACGGCGATGCCGAGCGGTCGACCTGCGGCCTGGGGAAATCCGGGCGCGGACGGATGCCGTCGGGCCTGTCGGCCACCGGCATCCCGCGTCAGGACAGGCACGTCGGCCTGCCGGCCGGTCCCGACGAGGGTCCTGTCGGTCCGGCGCTCCCGGAGCGCGCATCCTCCCGGTGGGTTCGCCACCTCGGTGCGGCACTCGTACCCGGGCATTCCCCCCAGCCTGCGCTGAGCCCCCCGCGCACTATTTGCTCGGTCAAGCAAGTAGAACAGTTGATTACTTGTACGTGCAAGTAGCTTGATTCGTCATCAAACCGGCGGCGGCACCACGGGCCCGCGGACGCACGGCGCACCCCGCTCCGGCATCCCCGCGGGATGCCGGAGCGGCCCCACCCCGGGCTCAGCCCAGGTAGAAGTCCCGGCGGGCGGCGACGAACTGCTCGACGGTCCTGGCGGGCACGCCCGTCACACGCTCGACGTCGTCGGACGCCCGGTCGTAGCGGTTCTCCCGGTGCAGCCGGCCCATGGTGGCGATGTGCGCCTCGACGTGCGGCGGCAGACCGGCCCGGCTGAGCACCTCGTCCCGCCACCGCTCCGGCGGCACGTCGACGTAGGCCACCTCACGTCCCAGCGCCCGGGAGAACTCCTCGGCCATCTCGGCCATGTCGAGCGTGCGCGGCCCGGTCAGTTCCAGGACCCGGCCGACGTGCGGGACCGGGTCGCGCAGGACCGTGGCGACGACCCGGGCGACGTCCTCCACGGCCACCGGGGACGTACGCCCGGTGCCGAACGGCAGCGCGATCGTCCCGGTCTCCCGGATCGACCGTGCCGCCAGTGCGGTGAACAGCGGATTGTCCAGGAAGGACGTCGGGCGGACGTGGACCACCGGCAGGCCCGACCAGTTCAGCACCTGCTCCGCCAGCCAGTGCAGCCGCTGCTGGTGGGACTCCCCCGTGCTGGTCGCGGTCATCTGCGACACCGTCATCTGCGACATGCCCACCAGCGCGTCCAGCCGCCCGTACGCGCGGGCGACGCTCGCCACCACGGTCGCCGCGAGCAGGTGATCGGTCGAGACGGGCATCGCGAAGTACATCCGCCGCGCACCCTCCAGTGCCGCCGCCACGGTCTCGGGCCGGGTCAGATCGCCGGTGACGACCTCCGCGCCGAGCGCGCGCAGCGCGTCCGCCCGCTCGTCGTCGTGGCGGACCATCGCGCGCACGGGTACGTCCTGCTCACGCAGGAGTTCGAGGACGGCACGGCCCACGCCGCCGACCCCGGTGACGAGGACAAGATTGCCGGCAACCATCGGTCGGTCTCCTTCTGGGTTGGCTGAGTTACGGGTGACGGGTGTGACCACGGACTCCCGTGGCGTCCGAGGTGCCGCAGGGCGCGCACCCCCACCCGCACCATTACGAGCATATGCTCCTATCTTGCGAGCGGCAAGCGCGGTCTTCGCCCCTGAGCGACCGGTCACCCGCGCACCTATACTCGCCAAGAGGGAGCCGTTCGATGACCAGCAACAGCGCAGTCGGAGAACACCGCCGCGAAGGCGCGCCCGCACGGATCGAGGGGACGGGTCTCGAGGAGGTCCTGCACGGCGCCCTCCGTGAGGCCCTGTTCCGGATGGACGCCGTCGCCGCGGCGGTCTACCTGCTGGACCCGGACGGCGCCGAACTGCGAGCGGCGATGATCGCCGGCAGCCCGCCCTCCATGTTCACGATCCCCTGCCGGATGACCATGGACATGCCCCGCGCGTCGACCCGCGCCGTCACCACGGGCGCGACGGCGGTGCTGCCCGATCCCGACCCGGCCGACCCGGACCAGCGCTTCGCACTGCCCTATCCGTACGCGGCCCTGGCGTCCCCGGCCACCGCCGGCGGGCACCGCTTCGGCGCGCTCACCGTGCTGCGCCTGGAGAGCCACGGCGACTACGGCCCCGCCGACCACACGGTGCTGCGGGAGATCGCGGACGCGCTGGCCACCGCCCTCGCCGAACTCGTCCGTCACGGCGTCGCCGTCGCGACCGGCCCCGCACCCGCCCTCGTACCGGTGTTCCACGCGAGCATCCACACCCCGGGCTGGGGGGTGCACGGCGTCCCCGGCTCGTCCGGCGCCAGCCTGATGTACCCCCTGCGTCATTTCGCCGAGCGCCTCAACCAGGCCACGACGGTGGACCACGTCGTCGCGGCGGCCCGGGACTGCATCATGTCCCCCTTCGGCGCCGGAGCCGTGGTGCTGGCCTCGGTGAGTGCGGGCCGGCTCTGGGTCCTGGGACACAGCGGACCGTCCTCCGCCCTGGTCCGCACCGTCCACGGCGCCAGACTCGGCGCGAGCACTCCCGCGGTGGAGGCGGCACGCGGGCACGCGCTGTTCCTGTCCGAGGGCGCACCACCGGGCACGGACCCGGACCGGAACGACGCCGGGCCGCGGGCCGAGGCCTACCTGCCGCTCGTCGTCGGGAGCAGGAGCGTCGCCGAGGTGTCCCTGATGAACCCGCGCATCATCGGGGTGTGCTGCCTGGAGTTCGAGGGGGCCCGCGCGTTCCCGCCCGAGGAGCGGACGGTGCTCGGCATGATGGCCGGCATGCTGGGGGCGACGGTGGAACGCGTCGAACTGGGCAGCCGGCAGCGCGAGATCGCGGAACACCTGCAGCGCAGGCTCCTGCTCCCGACGACGAGCTGCCGGGGCTGGCCACCACCGCGCGCTACCGGCCCGCCACGACCACCTGCCAGGCGGGCGGCGACTGGTACGACGTGATCAAGGTGTCGGACGACCGGATGGTGCTCGTCGTCGGTGACGTGGAAGGCCACGACCTGGACAGCGCCGCCGTCATGGGCCAGGTGCGCACCGCGCTGGCCTCGTACGCGACCGAAGGCCACCGCCCCGCCGTGGTGATCGACCGGACGGGCCGGCTGCTCGCCGAACTCGGCACGGAGCAGCTCGTGACCTGCTGCGTGGTCGCCCTGGACACCGCCGACGGTACGGCAGAGGTGGCTCTCGCCGGGCATCCGGCGCCGGTCGTACGGCGGCCCGACGGAGGCGTGGACGTCCTCGACGCACCTCCGAACCTTCCCCTGGGCGTCACCACGCAGCACCCTTACCGCAGTTGTGAGCACACCCTGTCCCCAGGGTCCGTGCTGATGCTCTACTCCAACGGCCTGACCGACTCCCTCACCGGGGACCACGGCGCGTGCGCGCGGACCCTGCTCCGTGCGGGGGTCCGGGAGACCGGGGCCGGGGCCGACCTGGAACAGGTCGCCGACCGCATGGTCGCCGAGGTCTCCGGCCCCCGGTGGCGCCGGGACGACGCGGTGCTGCTCCTGGCCCGGTACGAAGGCGCCGCGGGCAAGGGGGCGCCGCTGACCGCGAGCCTGCACGTGCAGCGACGCGATCTGCACGGGGTCAAGGCGGCCCGGGCATTCGTCGACGAGCAACTGCACGCGTGGTCGCTGCCGGTGGTCTCGGACACCCTCCAGCTGATCGCGTCGGAGATCGTGACCAACGCCCTCATCCACGCGGGCAGCGACGTCGACGTCCGGCTGCGGGCCTTCGGCGACCACGTCCGGCTGGAGGTGCGGGACTCCGACAGCAACCCACCCGTCCCCTCGCCACTGGCCCTGGACGAGGAGGAGAACGCCGAGGCCGAGCACGGCAGGGGTCTGCTCATCGTGGAGGCCCTGGCCGGGCAGTGGAACACCTCGCCCAACGGCCGCGGCAAGACCGTCTCCCTGGACCTGCCCATCCCGCTCGGCTGACGGAACAGGCCTGGACCGGTGCCTCGCGGTCAGTGCCGATGTGCGTGGTCGTGGTCGTGGTGGTCGTGGTGGTCGCCGTGGTCGTGGCCCGCGGGCCGGCCGGCCAGGATCCGGGCGCGCGCGGTGACCTCGCCCGCACGGACCACGTCCTGTTCGGTGAGCACGTCCTCCAGCGCGGCCAGCCAGAGCCGGTAGTAGTTCCAGGGACCGTCCGCCGGCGGCGCCTTCTCCCAGGCCCGGATGCGCGCGATCAGCGCGGCCTGGAACCGGGGCCAGGCGAAGGCACCCGCTTCATGGAGGCCGACGGCCATGCCGAAGGCGCGGCTCTCCCACGGCTCGGCGAAGACCAGCTCGCCGTTGGAGCGGGGCGGCGCGGCCGGACCGTCGACGTCCAGGGGCGCGGTCACGGCGCCGTCACCTTCGCCACGCCGACCATGGCGTCCCGGGTCACCAGCGGCACGAGTTCCTCCTCCGTCAGGTGCCCGGTGCCGGCGGGGCGTTCGGGCAGCACCAGCCAGCGCACCTCGCTGGTGGAGTCGCGGACGGTGATCCGCACGTCGTCGGCGAGGTCGAGTCCCATCTCGGAGAGCACCGTGCGTGGCTCCCTCACCACGCGCGCACGGTAGGCGGGGTCCTTGTACCAGCTCGGCGGCAGGCCGAGCACCGGCCACGGATAGCACGAGCACAGGGTGCAGACCACCACGTTGTGGGTCGTCGGGGTGTTCTCCACGACGACGATGTGCTCACCCTGCCGCCCGGCGAAGCCCAGTTCCGCGATGGCCGCGGTGCCGTCCTGGAGCAGCCGGCGCTTGTACTGCGGGTCGGTCCACGCCTTGGCGACGACCTTGGCGCCGTTGAGCGGGCCCACCTGGGTCTCGTAGGTGGCGATGATCGTGTCCATCGCCGCCGGGTCGATCAGGCCGCGCTCGGTGAGCAGTTGCTCGAGCGCCTCGGTCCGCAGGGCCGGGGGGAGGTGGTCGCCCGGTCCGCTGGTGGAGGTCATCAGGGGGTCTCCAGGTAGCTCTCGAACAGCTCGGCGGTGACGGAGAAGGGCTCGGCGGCGGCGCCCCACAGTTCGCGGGAGTCGAACCGGACCGAGTAGACGTGCTGCGGGTTCTCGCCCAGGAAGTGCGCATGGGTGTCCGGCAACAGCGCGGCGGGCTGCACGAGCTCGACGACGCCGGGGTGTCCGCGCAGGTAGCCCGGCAGCCGCGTGTGCCCGGGCGGGGACATGTCCTTCGCGCGGACCCGCTCGCCGACGGCGAAGGCCGGCGGGGTGTCCACGGAACGCAGCGAGCCCGGTGCGGTGGGGGCGTAGTCGGGACGGGCCGGTTCGGGGACCGGTGGCTCCTCGACGCCCGCGCCGCGCAGGTTGCGGGCGCGGGTCTCGACCGCGGTGGGCGCCAGGACGGCGCTCTCGGTGAGCATCAGCTCCGCGGCGTTCAGCCAGCGGCCGAAGTAGCCGTCGTCCAGGTAGGCGGCCCGGTCCAGGCGTTCCGTGGCGTGCCGGAAGGCGTCCACGTTGTACCCGGACACCTGGATGGAGAGGATCGCCAGCGCGAACGCCCGGCCCTGCCAGGGCTCGGCGAAGACCGGTTCGCCGGGTCTCGGCGGCCGGACGGGCCCCCATCCCCGCGTGCCCCCCATGTCCGCGATGCCCTCCATGGCGCGCCCTTCCGTGTGCCGGGACCACTGGCACATCAGCTTGGACCCTGGGCGGCCGATGGCCCCGGCGACACGGCCCGCGCGCCTCCCGGTTCCATCCGATGGGCAGTCGGGCCCGCGTCCTACCGGGGGCGGAGGAACTCCCGGGCTCCGCGCAGACGGGTCCGTATGCGCCGCTGGGTGGCGCTGCTGTCGAGGCGGACGTCGAGGGGGCCGGGGACGGGGCCGTCGATGCGGAGTCCGGGGCGCAGCACGGTGGCGTCGAGTCCGTCGCGGCGGGCGATGAGCCCGCCCAGTTCGTAGCGGTTGAGTGCGTCCGTCCCGGCGAGGTGGAACACGCCCGAGGCGTCGGACACCGCGAGTTCCCACAGAGCGGAGGCGAGGTCCTCGACGTGCACCGGGCAGCGGACGTCGTCGGTGAACAGGACGCCGTCGCGCACGCCCGCGGCCAGGTCGTGGACCAGGCGCTCGTGCGCGGATCCGCCGTCGCCGATGATCAACGAGGTGCGCGCGACCACGGCGGCCGGCGCCAGGAGCCGCACCGCGGTCTCGGCGGCGGCCTTCGCCGCGCCGTACGGGCTGATGGGATCGGGCAGGCAGGTCTCGTCGTAGTGGACCCGGCCCCCGGAGAAGACGGCGTCACTGGAGACGTGGACCAGGCGGCAGCCGTGCTCCGCGGCGGCCAGGGCCACGCGGACCGAACCGTCGGCGGTGACCTCCCAGTCGCTGTACCCGCTGCTGGCGTTGACGACGGTGTCGGGGGCGACCTCGGCCAGTACCTCGCCGAGGTGCCCAGGGGCGCGGAGGTCGAGGTGGTGCCACGGGACACCGGGGACCCCGCCGGGGTGGCGGGAGCGGTACGTCGCGGCCGTCTCGAGACCCGCGGCCGCGGCCTGTCGTACGAGTTCCCTGCCGAGGAACCCGCTGCCGCCGACGATGAGGACCTTCACGGGCTTCACCGTAGGGCAGGCGCAGCACCGGCGGGGCTCCTCCGCCCCGGAAGACGGCGAGGGCGGGGGAGGAAGTTCCTGACGGGGCGACGCCCCCTCACCGGCCCGGGGACGAGTCGTGCTCGGGGCGCCGCTGCGGGGGGATCGTGCCGGACGGGGAGGGCGCGCCGGTCGCCCGGGGGCCCGTGGTGTTCCAGGCCTTGATGACGGGGCGGTCGTGCTCGGTGCCGAGCCGGCTGACGGTGCCGGTGTCCAGGGCGAACAGCGATCCGGCCGACGGCGGCAGGCCGAGGCGGCGGGCGGTGAGGACGCGCAGGATGTGGCCGTGCGCGACGAGCAGCACGTCGCCCGCGGCGGGGTCGCGCAGCAGCGGCTCGACACGCGCGAGCACGCGGTCGGCGCGGCGGCCGACGTCCTCGGGGGCCTCCCCCGGATGGTCGGCGGGGCCGGGGGCCACGCCGTCGGCCCACAGGTTCCAGGTCGGGCGGGTGCGGTGGATCTCGGCGGTGGTGACGCCCTCGTAGCCCCCGTAGTCCCATTCCCTCAGGTCCGGGTCGATCTCGGCACCGGACACCCCGGCCAGTTCGGCGGTGCGTACGGCGCGGCGCAGGGGGCTGCTCAGGGCGAGGGCGATGTCGTGCCCGCGGAGCAGGTGGGCGACGCGGGCCGCCTCCCCCTCTCCGTGCGGTGTCAGGGGCAGGTCGGTGTGGCTGGTGTGCTGTCGGGACAGGGTCCACGCGGTTTCGCCGTGGCGCAGCAGGAGCAGGTCGCCCATGGTCGTTCATCCACTTTCGGCACAAAGGAACAGGGTGGTGCGGGTGGGGCGGTACGGAGCCCGCGCCGGCGGGCGCGGGCTCCGGCGGTGACTAGGCCTTGTCGTCCGCGGTGGTGACGGCGTGGCCGCCGAACTGGTTGCGGAGCGCGGCGATCATCTTCATCTGCGGGGAGTCGTCCTGACGGGACGCGAAGCGCGCGAAGAGCGACGCGGTGATCGCGGGCAGCGGCACGGCGTTGTCGATGGCCGCCTCGACGGTCCAGCGGCCCTCGCCGGAGTCCTCCGCGTACCCCCTGAGTCCGTCGAGGTGCTCGTCCTCGTCGAGGGCGCCCACGGCCAGGTCCAGAAGCCAGGAGCGGATGACGGTGCCCTCCTGCCAGGAGCGGAACACCTCGCGCACGTCGGTGACCGAGTCGACCTTCTCCAGCAGCTCCCAGCCCTCGGCGTAGGCCTGCATCATGGCGTACTCGATGCCGTTGTGGACCATCTTCGCGAAGTGGCCGGCGCCGACCGCGCCCGCGTGGACGAAGCCGAAGTCGCCCGCGGGCTTGAGGGCGTCGAAGACCGGCTGCACCTTCGCCACGTGCTCTGCCCGGCCGCCGACCATGAGGGCGTAGCCGTTCTTCAGGCCCCAGACGCCCCCGGAGACACCGGCGTCCACGAAGCCGATGCCCCTGGCGGCCAGCTCCCCGGCGTGCTTCTCGTCGTCCGTCCAGCGGGAGTTGCCGCCGTCGACGACGATGTCGCCCGGCTCCAGGAGGCCGCCGAGCTCGTCGACCACGGACTGGGTCGGGGCGCCTGCCGGCACCATCACCCACACCACGCGGGGTGCGTCGAGCTTGTCGACCAGTTCGGTGAGGCTGCCGACGTCGGCCAGGTCGGGGTCCCGGTCGTAGCCGACGACGGTGTGGCCGGCGCGGCGGATCCGCTCGCGCATGTTGCCGCCCATCTTGCCGAGGCCGACGAGTCCGAGTTGCATGTCAGGTGCTCCTTGTGTGTGTCGCGGGTGTGGTCGGCGGGCGGCGCGCACCCGGGGCCGGGCGGCGCCGCCATGGGAGTTCCCCCCGGGTCAGTTGCCCCGCAGGGACCGGTACGCGGCCACCAGGGCCGCGGTGGAGGGGTCGAGTCCGGGCACGTCGGCTTCGCCGGTCAGGGCGGGTTCGACGCGCTTGGCGAGGACCTTTCCGAGTTCGACGCCCCATTGATCGAAGGAGTCGATGTTCCACAGGGCGCCCTGGACGAAGACCTTGTGCTCGTAGAGCGCGATGAGCTGGCCGAGGACCGAGGGGGTCAGTTCGGTCGCCAGGACGGTGGTGGTCGGGTGGTCGCCGCGGAAGGTCCGGTGCGGGACCTGTTCCTCGGGCACGCCCTCGGCGCGGACCTCGTCGGCGGTCTTGCCGAAGGCGAGCGCCTGACCCTGCGCGAACAGGTTGGCCATCAGCAGGTCGTGCTGGGCGGTGAGTTCCGCGCTCAGCTCGCCGGCCGGGCGGGCGAAGCCGATGAGGTCCGCCGGTATCAGCTTCGTGCCCTGGTGGATCAGCTGGTAGTACGCGTGCTGCCCGTTGGTGCCGGGCGTGCCCCACACGACGGGGCCGGTCTGCCACTCCACGGGGTGCCCGTCGCGGTCCACGGACTTGCCGTTGGACTCCATGTCCAGTTGCTGCAGGTAGGCGGTGAACTTGGACAGGTAGTGCGAGTACGGCAGGACGGCGTGCGACTGGGCGTCGAAGAAGTTTCCGTACCAGACGCCGAGCAGTCCGAGGATCAGCGGCGCGTTGGCCTCGGCCGGCGCGGTGCGGAAGTGCTCGTCGACGGTGTGGAAGCCGTCGAGCATCTCACGGAACCGCCCCGGGCCGATGGCGATCATCAGGGAGAGGCCGATCGCCGAGTCGAAGGAGTAACGGCCGCCCACCCAGTCCCAGAACTCGAACATGTTCTCCGGGTCGATGCCGAACTCCGCCACCTTGCCGGTGTTGGTCGACAGGGCGACGAAGTGCCGGGCGACGGCCTTCTCCTCCCCGTCGAATCCGGCCAGCAGCCAGCTGCGCGCGGAGGTGGCGTTGGTGATCGTCTCGATGGTGGTGAAGGTCTTGGACGCGACGACGAACAGGGTCTCGGCCGGGTCGAGGCCCTGCAGGGCCTCGTGAAGGTCCGCGCCGTCGACGTTGGAGACGAAACGGAACGTCAGCGAGCGGTCGGTGAACGGCCGCAGCGCCTCGTACGCCATGGCGGGGCCGAGGTCGGAGCCGCCGATGCCGATGTTGACGACGTTCCTGATCCGCTTGCCGGTGTGACCGGTCCACTCACCGGAGCGCACCCGGTCGGCGAAGGCGGACATCTTGTCGAGCACCGCGTGGACCCGCGGCACGACGTTCTCGCCGTCCACCTCGACGACGGCGTCCCGCGGCGCGCGCAGGGCGGTGTGCAGGACGGCCCTGCCCTCGGTGACGTTGATCTTCTCGCCGCGGAACATGGCGTCGCGCAGCTCGAACACGCCGGTGGCGGCGGCCAGGTCGCGCAGCAGGGCGAGGGTCTCGTCCGTGACCAGGTTCTTGGAGTAGTCGATGCGCAGGTCACCGACCTCCACCGTGTAGCGCCGCGCGCGTGCGGGGTCCGCCGCGAACAGCTCGCGCAGGTGCGGTCCCGGCCGCGTGGCGGCGCGGTGCTCCGCCAGTGCGGCCCACTGCGGGCGGTGGCTCGGCTCGGGTGTGTCAGGCATCGTCCTTCTCCTGGTTCTCGTGCTGGTGCGCGCGCTGGGGCGGCACCGGGGCGGCCTTGCCGGAACGGGCCCTGGTGGAGGGGGCCTTCGCCGGGAGGGCCTTCGTGCGGGGCGCCTTGACCTGGGCCCGCAGCGCGGCGGCGTAGGCCTCGTCCGGGTCGAGACGGCGGAGCTCCTCCGCGATGAGCTCCGCGGTGGTGCGCACCTTCAGCGCCAGGGCGCGGGTGGGCTGTCCGGGGATCGACAGCCGGGCCACGGCGCCCTCGGGGCGGTCGATGGTGACGTCGCCGTGCGGGGTGCGCAGCCGGACCGCCGTCACGACGGGCCCTTCGGTGACGACCCGTTCGACGGGTACGCGCAGCCGGTCGGCGAACCAGCGGGCCAGCAGTTCGGCGCTGGGGTTGTCGGCCTCGCTCTCCACGACCGCGGAGGTGACCCGGGCCTGGGCCTGGTCCAGCGCGGCGGCGAGCATGGAGCGCCACGGCGTCGTCCGGGTCCACGCGAGGTCGGTGTCGCCGGGCGCGTACGCACCGGCCCGGGCCGCCAGTGCCTCCAGCGGCCGGTCGACCGCGTAGGCGTCGGTGATGCGGCGCTGGGCGAGGGCCCCGAGCGGGTCCTCGGCCGGCACGTCGGGTGCGTCCGCGGGCCACCAGACGACGACGGGGGCGTCGGGCAGCAGCAGCGGCAGGACCACGGAGTCGGCGTGCCCGGCCACTTCCCCGAACAGCCTCAGCAGCACCGCCTCGCCGGATCCGGCGTCGGAGCCGACGCGGACCTCGGCGTCGACGCGGGAGGGGGTGCGCCGGCCGCTGGTGCGCGACGGCCGCTTGATGACGACGAGGGTGCGCGAGGGGTGTTCCTGAGCGGCCTGCTCCGCCGCCTTCAGGGAGTCGTGGGCGTTCTCCTCGTCGGTCACGATGACCATGGTCAGGACCATGCCGACGGCGGGGGTGCCGATGGCGCGGCGGCCCTGCACCAGGGCCTTGTTGATGTGGCTTGCCGTGGTGTCGGTCAGGTCGATCCTCATGGCCTGCGCCAGCTCCGTCCGTCTCGTGCGAGCATCTCGTCGGCCTCCGCGGGGCCCCAACTGCCCGCGGTGTACTGCGCGGGCCGTCCGTGCGTGTCCCAGTGCTCCTCGATCGGGTCGAGGATCTTCCAGGACTCCTCCACCTCCAGGTGGCGGGGGAAGAGGTTGGCGTCACCGAGCAGCACGTCGAGGATGAGCCGCTCGTACGCCTCGGGGCTGGACTCGGTGAAGGACTCGCCGTAGGCGAAGTCCATCGTCACGTCGCGTATCTCCATCGACGTCCCGGGCACCTTCGACCCGAAGCGCACCGTGATGCCCTCGTCGGGCTGGACGCGGATGACGATCGCGTTCTGCCCGAGTTCCTGCGTCGCCTCCGGGCCGAACGGGGAGTGCGGGGCGCGCTGGAAGACGACCGCGATCTCGGTGACGCGGCGGCCCAGGCGCTTGCCGGCCCGGAGGTAGAAGGGGACGCCCGCCCAGCGGCGGTTGTCGATCTCCAGCTTGATCGCGGCGTAGGTGTCGGTCCTGGACTCGGCGTCGATGCCGTCCTCCTCCAGGTAGCCGTCCACCTCCTCGCCGCCCTGCCAGCCGTGCGCGTACTGCCCGCGCACGGTGTGCGCGCCCAGGTCGCCGGGGAGCCGTACCGCGCGCAGCACGTTCAGCTTCTCGGTGAGGAGCGACTCGGCGTCGAAGGAGGCGGGCTCCTCCATCGCGGTCAGCGCGAGCAGTTGGAGCAGGTGGTTCTGGATGACGTCGCGCGCGGCGCCGATGCCGTCGTAGTAGCCCGCGCGGCCGCCGATGCCGATGTCCTCGGCCATCGTGATCTGCACGTGGTCGACGTAGGAACGGTTCCACAACGGCTCGAACATCGTGTTGGCGAACCGCAGCGCCAGGATGTTCTGGACCGTCTCCTTGCCCAGGTAGTGGTCGATCCGGAAGACCTGCTCCGGGGCGAACACCTCGTGGACGAGCGCGTTGAGTTCCCGCGCGCTGGCCAGGTCGTGGCCGAAGGGCTTCTCGATGACCGCGCGTCGCCAGGAGCCCTCGGGGGCGTCGGTGAGTCCGTGCTTCTTCAGCTGCCGCACGACCTTGGGGAAGAACTTCGGCGGTACGGACAGGTAGAACGCGTAGTTGCCGCTGGTCCCCCGGGTGGCGTCCAGCTCGTCCACGGTGACGGCGAGCTGCTTGAACGCGACGTCGTCGTCGAAGTCTCCGGGGATGAAGCGCATGCCCTCGGCGAGCTGCTGCCAGACCTCCTCGCGGAACGGCGTCCGGGCGTGCTCGCGCACCGAGTCGTGCACGACCTGGGCGAAGTCCTGGTCCGCCCAGTCGCGGCGGGCGAAGCCGACGAGCGAGAAGCCCGGCGGCAGCAGCCCGCGGTTGGCGAGGTCGTACACCGCAGGCATCAGCTTCTTGCGGGACAGGTCGCCCGTCACGCCGAAGATCACCAGACCGGACGGGCCGGCGATGCGCGGCAGCCGCCGGTCGGACGGATCGCGCAGGGGGTTGGGCCACGGGGTGGTGGCGGGTGCGGTCGGGTCCTTGCTCATCGCGCGTCGGCTCCCTTGCCGTTCAGTGCTGTTCCGATGGCCTGCAGCAGTTCGGCCCAGGCCGCCTCGAACTTCGCCACGCCCTCGTCCTCCAACCGCCGGACGACCTCGTCGAGGGGGATCCCCAGTCGTTCCAGGGCCGTCAGGTCGTCGCGGGCCCGGTCGTGGCGGCCGGTGACGGTGTCGCCGTCGACGCGGCCGTGGTCGGCGACGGCGTCGAGCGTCGCCTCCGGCACGGTGGTGACCGTTCCGGGCGCGACGAGTTCCTCGACGTAGCGGGTGTCCCGGTAGGCCGGGTCCTTCACGCCCGTGGAGGCCCACAGCGGCCGCTGCTCGTGCGCGCCCGCCGCGGCGAGCGCGGCCCAGCGGTCGCCGGTGAAGAACTCCCGCTGCGCGCGGTACGCCAGCCGGGCGTTGGCGAGCGCCGCCCTGCCCTTCAGGGCCGACGCCTCGTCCGTGCCCAGCTCCGTCAGCCGCCGGTCGACCTCCGTGTCGACGCGGGAGACGAAGAAGGAGGCGACGGAGTGCACGGTGGACAGGTCGATCCCGGCCGCACGCGCCTTCTCCAGACCGGTCAGGTACGCCTCCATGACCTCGCGGTGGCGCTCCGGCGAGAAGATCAGCGTGACGTTCACGCTGATGCCGAGGGCGGTGACCTCCGTGATGGCCGGCAGGCCCTCCTCGGTCGCCGGGATCTTGACCATCACGTTGGGGCGGTCGACCAGCCAGGCGAGCTGCCGGGCCTCGGCGACGGTCGCCCGCGTGCGGTGGGCCAGGCGCGGGTCGACCTCGATCGACACCCGGCCGTCCCGGCCGCCGGTCGCCTCGTACACGGGTCTCAGGAGGTCGGCCGCGGCACGCACGTCGGCGGCGGTCATCATGCGGACGGCTTCGTCCGGGGTGACGCCGCGCGCGGCCAGGTCGGCGAGCTCTTCCCGGTAGTCCTCCCCCGAGCCGATGGCGGCCCGGAAGATGGACGGATTCGTGGTGACGCCCACCACGCGTCCCGATGCGACGAGTCGGGCGAGGCCGCCGGAGGCGATGCGTCTGCGCGACAGGTCGTCCAGCCAGACCGAGACTCCCTCGGCGGCCAGTCGCTGCAACGGTTCCGCGGTTGCGGTTGGTTCTTCGTTCACTGTGATCATCTTCTTTCTGCGCTCGCGTCAACCGCGGCGGACCCCAAACGATTCCCGGCTGTGGAGGGCCGTGTTTCCGCAGGTGACGGAGGTTTCCCTCCCCGCGGGCATGACAGCGCGGGCCCCGGGAATGTGACGAGAGACGAAGATCACGCCGCGCGTGGGTGCCGCGCGGGCCCGCCGGCCCTTGCCCGCCGCTCGTCCCGGCGACGACGTGTCATGCGGATCCGCTCCGCCCGGCACCGACGAGGTCGCCGCAGGCGTACTCCTGCTCGGACGCCGCCACGCGCGGGCCTTCGGCCGCCCACAGCCGCAGCCGGGCGTCGTGCAGCCAGTACGCCGCAATTGCTGCGGAAACATCCATGATGTCTGCTATCTCCTGATAGGCGAAGCCTTCAACGGCCGCGAGGTACACGGCAAACCGCTGTTCCTTCGGCAGCGTGAGGAGGGCGGCCCGGACGTCCGCCTCGGACAGCAGGACGAACTCGTCCAGCGCGGACACCCGCACCCCCTGCGGGATCCCGGACTCCGGGGGCAGCACGCACACCTCCGGGTGGGGGCCGACGAACGCCGAGGCCAGGAGGTCGTAGAGCCAGGCCCGGTGGTCGATGCCGTCGAGGAGGTGCGGGAACGCGGCGTACGCCCGGGTGAACACCTCCAGGACGAGCCCCTCCGCCTCGGCCGGGTCGCCCGTGACGCCCAACGCGGCCCGGTAGACGGGGTCGAGGAGGGTCAGCACGTCACGCTCGAAGCGGGCCTCGCGCCCGGCGGAACCGTCCTCGTCGCCGACGGCCGGCCGCACCGGCTCCTCGGCGGCCTGCCGGGCCTGCGGGGCGCGGACGGTCCTGCGGTGGCGGCCGCTCCCGGGAGCCGTACCGCTCCCCCGCACGTACGGTTCGCCGTCGACGCTCCGGCCCCGGTGCCGGCCACCGCCCGGGCCGGACACCGCGTACCGGATTCCTGCGGTGGACTGGGCGTTCGTCAGCGACTGAGGCATGTGCGTCTCTTTCCGGGATGACTTGCGGGGTCGGTACGGTCACGCGGGCAAGGTGGCCGCGCCGCACGGCTCGGCATTAATTGCTTCGCGCAGCAAATATATATCCTTCGCGAAGCAAGTAAAGTGGGGGGCATGCACGATGCCGCACACCGCCCGGAATCCGACCCGGATCTGCTGGATCCCCTCAATCCGGACGAAGAAGCCCTCATGCGGTCCCTCAGCCGTGTCATCTACGCCCTGCCCCGCGCACTGGACGCCGACATGACCCGCGAGCAGCAGCTCCCCCTCATCGAGTACCGGGCGATGATGAACCTCTCGGAGGCGCCCGGGCGGCGGATGCGGATGAGCGACCTCGCCGCCGCCTGCGAGATGTCGCTCAGCGGCATGACGGGCGTGGTGCGCCGGCTGGAAGGCCAGGGGTTCATCCGGAGGGTCAGGTGCGAGCGGGACGCCCGTGGCTCGAATGCCGTCCTCACCGACGCCGGGCTGGCCCGCCTGGAGGAGGCCTGGCCGACCCACCTGGCCTCCATGCGCCGCCACTTCCTGGACCACCTCGCCGGTCTCGACCTCCGGGCGCTCAGCGCGGCGCTGCGCACCGCGGCAACCTGACCCCGCCTCTTTTCCCGAGGTCAGAGCCGCCCCGAGGGGCCCGTACCCCCGCAGCCGCGCGGGGACCTGATCTCGCGCCGCCCCGTCCGGGACGTGCATACTCAGGCCCTGCGGGCGCGCCGGCACCCGCGACGATCGGGAGGTACGCGATGGTGTCGTCGTCAGGGACGGAATCCCGGAGGGTCACGATCCATGACGTCGCCCGGTCCGCGGGGGTGTCGCGGCAGACCGTGTCGCGGGCGCTCAACGACAAGGACGAGATCGACGGCACCACCAAGCAGCGTGTGCTGGAGGCCGCCCGCGAGCTCGGCTACCGGCCGAGCCGCTTCGCCCGCGGCCTGGTCCGGCAGGACACCACCACGATCGGGCTGGTCATCCCCGACCTGCTCAACCCGTTCTTCACCGAGGTCGCCGCGGCCGCGCTGGAGGCGGCCCGGGCACGCGGCTGGCACGTCGTCGTCTACGACACGGGGGACAGGGCCGAGGAGGAGTTCGGCACCCTGCAGGTGATCGCCTCGCAAGTGGACGCGGTCGTCGGCTACTTCAGCTGCTCCGAGCACGACCTCGAACGCTTCACCCGCGGAGTGCCCGTGGTGCTCATCGGCCGTGAGCACCACACGGCGCGGTTCAGCTCGATCCGCATCGACGGCGAGGAGGGCGTCAACGCCGCGGTCGCCCACCTGGTCGCCGCGGGCCACCGGCACATCGGCATGCTCGACCACGACGGCCGTGCCGAGCCGAGCGTCCGGCGCGAGTGGTTCGCCACGGCCGCGGCGGCCCACGGGATCGACGCGGGCAGGGTGGTCGGGGCCGCCCAGTCGGCCGACGGCGGCGGGACGGCGCTCAGGAAACTGCTGGCCGCGCATCCCGACGTCACCGCGGTCTTCACCTTCAACGACATCATCGCCATCGGCGCCCTGCGCGAGGCACGCCGGCTCGGCAGGGCCGTCCCCGAGGACCTCGCCGTGGTCGGCTTCGACGGACTGCAGCTCGGCACGCTCGTGGAGCCCCCGCTGTCCAGCGTCGCGCTCGACACACGCCGGCTCGGCGCGCTCGCCATCGACCAGGTCGCACGGCTGCTGACCGGGCTGGAACCGCTCGGGGCCGACGACCTCGTCGTCCGCGCCGAGCTGCGGCTGAGCGGCTCCGCTTAACCTGCCGGACCCGTGCGCGCCGCAAACTCTTGACACTTGACGGCACCGGAGCGCACACTTCCGAACAATTCTCAATGGCCCCGTGAGCGTTCACGTGAACGCTCACGTGAACGCTCACGGGACCGGAACACGTGGTTTTGCCCAACCTTGCGACGGTGCTCGGTGCGTGCACCGGAACCCGTCGCTCCCCCTGTCCCTCCTCTCCAGCACGGCCCGCCTGAGGTGTCAACGTCGACCCGGCTGGCGCCCACGCCAGTCGTCCTCCGGAACGGAAACCATGAGCAGCACAGTCACGCGCATCCGCGTCGCCGCCGTCGCCGCGGCAGCCAGCATCGCCGTACTCGCCGGATGCTCATCGCCGGCCCCTTCGGGTGACAGCGCATCGGCAGACGCCTGCGCGCCCGCGAAGGGCAAAGTCACCCTCCAGTACTGGAACACCGTTCCCGGCATGGACGAAGTCGTCGCGCTGTGGAACAAGAAGAACCCGAACATCCAGGTCGAGACGAAGAACATCTCCAACGACCAGTACGGCACCATCGGCAACGCCCTCAAGGCGGGCAAGGCGCCGGACCTCGCCCAGGTCGGCTACGACGAACTGCCCAACCTGCGCAGCCAGGACGCCTTCGCGGACGCCTCCGCCTGCAAGGCGGCCACCGACGCCAAGTCGGCGTTCGTGCCCTGGACCTGGTCGCAGGCCAGCTTCGGCGGCACCGGGGTGTTCGCCATCCCGCAGGACACCGGCCCGATGGCCCTGTACGTGCGCAGCGACATCTTCAAGAAGCACGGCCTGGAGATCCCCAAGACCTGGGACGAGTACGCGACCGAGGCGCAGAAGCTGCACAAGGCGGACCCGAACCTCAGCATGACGTTCTTCGACCCGAACAACGCCGAGTGGTTCAACGGGCTCCTCTGGCAGAACAGCGCCGAGATGTACTCCTACTCCGGCGACAAGTGGCACGTCGCCGTCGAGTCCGAGCAGAGCAAGCAGGTCGCCGACTACTGGCAGAAGCTGATCGACGCCAAGCTGGTGCGGACCGACCTCGCCCACGGCTCGACGCAGATGTACACGGCGTACCAGAAGGACCAGATCGCCACCTACGTCGGCGCCGCCTGGGGCTACAGCATGTTCCGCGACAACCTGCCCAAGCAGGCCGGCAAGTGGTCGATCGTGCCGATGCCGACCTGGGGTTCGAGCGCCGCGTCCGGTGACTGGGGCGGTTCCACCGTCGCCTTCATGAAGGGCGGCAAGCACCCCTACGAGTCGGTCAAGTTCAACACCTGGCTGAACACCGACCCCGAGGCCCTCGCGCTGGAGAACAAGCTGGGCGGCCTCTACCCGGCGGCCACCGCCGGTCTGGCGCTCCCCGCGCTCTCCCAGGGCGTGGCCTACTACGACAACGAGAAGATCTTCGACGTCTTCGCCGAGTCGTCCAAGAACATCGACACCGACTTCACCTGGGGCCCGACCCAGAAGACGGTCAACCTGGCGCTCCAGGACGCGATGGCCAAGGCGACCGCCGGTGACGGCACCGTCGCCGACGCCCTCACGGCCGCCCAGGACGCCGCGCTGAAGTCCATGAAGGACCAGGCGATCCCGGCCACGGCGGGCAAGTGACCGTCGCATGACCGACCTCGCAACCCGCGCGACGCGCGGGGTGGCGACCACCGAGGGCCGCCGTCGCCGCCACAACGGCGGCGGCCCCCGGGCGGGCACCATCGCCGCGTTCGTGACCCCGTTCTTCCTGCCGTTCGTCCTCTTCTACCTGGTGCCGATCGGCTACGCGTTCTGGCAGAGCCTGCTCGTCGTGCGCCGCACCGGCGGCCAGTACGGCACGTCGTACACGACCTTCGGCGGTCTGGAGCAGTACACGCAGGTCTTCCAGAACACCGAGTTCTGGGGCAGCATCGGCCGCATCGGGCTGTTCGGCATCGTGCAGGTGCCGGTGATGCTCTTCGTGGCGCTGGTCATGGCGCTGCTGCTCGACACCCCCCTGCTGAAGCTCAAGGCCTTCTTCCGCATCTCGGCGTTCATGCCGTACGCCGTGCCCGGCGTCATCGCCGCGATCATGTGGTCGTACCTCTACTCGCCGCAGATCAGCCCGGTCGTCGACCTGCTCAAGGGCGTCGGCCTCCAGCCCGACTTCCTCGGTCCGGGTGCCGTGCTGTGGTCGACGGCGAACGTGTCGACCTGGCTGTGGACCGGCTACAACATGCTGATCATGTTCTCCGCGCTGCAGTCGATCCCGCAGGAGCTCTACGAGGCCGCCAAGCTCGACGGCGCCAGCAACTGGGCCATCGCATGGCGGATCAAGGTGCCGATCATCGCCCCGTCGGTCGTCCTGACCACGGTGTTCTCCATCATCGGCACGCTGCAGCTGTACGCCGAGCCGGCGGTGCTGCGCCAGATCTCCTCGAACATCTCGAGCACCTTCACCCCGAACATGCTCGCGTACACGGTGGCCTCCGGGAACAACTACCAGCAGGCGGCGGCGATCTCCGTGGTCATCGCCGTGATCACCTTCGTCTTGAGCTTCGGGTTCATGCGACTGACCTCGAAGAGGGCCGGACTGTGAGCGACCAGACCCCGATCCGCGAGAGCCGCGTCAGCCGCACGGCCGCCACGGCCCTGATGTTCCTGCTGGCGGTCTACTTCCTGCTGCCGGTCTACTTCCTGGTCGTGGCGGCGACGAAGCCGCAGGGCGACCTCGCCTCCACCAACGGCCTGGCGTTCTCGCACTTCGACCTCTTCGCCAACCTCGACACCCTCTTCACCCGCAGCGACGGCATCTTCGGGCGCTGGGCGCTGAACAGCGTGCTGTACGCGGTGCTGGGCGCGGCGGTCGGCACCCTGATCTCGGCGCTGTGCGGCTACGCGCTCGCCAAGTTCCCCTTCCGGGGCCGCGAGTTCCTCTTCTCCGTCATCCTCGGCGGGATCCTCGTACCGACCACCGCGCTCGCGCTGCCGCTGTTCCTGCTGTTCTCGGCGACCGGGCTCGTCAACACCTACCTCGCGGTGTTCCTGCCCAGCATCGTCAGCCCGTTCGGCGTCTACCTGGCCCGGATCTTCGCCGCGTCGGCCGTCCCCCAGGAGATCCTGGAGTCGGCGCGCCTCGACGGGGCCGGGGAGTTCCGGACGTTCTTCTCGGTGGCGTTCAAGCTGATGACGCCCTCGCTGGTGACCATCTTCCTGTTCCAGTTCGTCGCGATCTGGAACAACTTCTTCCTGCCGATGGTGATGCTGCAGAAGGAGTCGCTCTTCCCGATCACGCTCGGCCTGTACCAGTGGAACGGCCAGACCGCCCGCGCCCCGCTGCTGCAGGAGTCGGTGATCACCGGTTCGCTGGTCTCGATCGTGCCCGTGATCGTCGTGTTCATCCTCCTCCAGCGGTTCTGGCGCACCGGACTGGCCGCCGGCTCGCTCCGCTAGCCCCGCGCCGGCACCCCCGCGC
>NZ_JARAVK010000560.1:0-1300 GCF_033792765.1 Streptomyces sp. PA03-6a
AGGCGGTCACCGACCCCCGCAACACCACCCCCGGCACCAGTGACGGGGGCCGGATGTTGGGTGGTGACGTTGCCAGGGGCGCCGTCAGCCCCGACGGCCAGCCCCACACCACCGCTGCCGCGGCTGGCATCACCGAAAACCGCAGCCCCGGCAGTACCTCCGCCGCTGACAGGGGAGGCAGCCGGGTCAACAAACGCCAGAGCAGTCAGCACCTGCTCATATTCCGCACTGCCCTTCTCAAACCCGTCCCGCAATTCCTCCAGGACCTGCCGCTTCTGCGCCTGGTCATCCACCAGCGCCATCCCGACAATGGGGCCCCGCCGCGAACCGGACGACTGGCCACCCGCCGCCCCAGAACCTGACCGCGCATGTTCCCTGGCCACTTCCCGAATGGTGGCCACGACGAGCGCTCCCTGCGACCAGTTTTCGGGCTTCGGGTTGGGAGCCTTATCGAGGATATCGAGGATATGGGCTGCCGCCACAACTCCCCAGTCACGGTAGGTCCAGCCCGCAGTGCTTTCCGAGCGGCCAAACAACCCACCGGACAGGGTCTTGCGGACCAGGGCTTCCACAGCGGCTTTCTCATCGACCGATCGGCCCACCCATCTGAGAGCGAAGACATCCACGCCCCTGTCACGCAGCTCGCGGCTAACCCGAATAAGGTGGGCGACCGCCGCAGGCACGTAGCTTTCGCGGTTCGCACGCAGATCCTCATCCAGCGACCGGAAGGCCTCACTGGGCAGACGCTGGCCGTAGCGGCGAGCTGCCTTCGCGGCTTGCAGCATCTCGAAATGCTCGCTGGACATCCCAGGGGTACGGCCGTAGAGGTACGACTGCTTCGCCGCTTCCAGCGCCCGGTCGTACTCGTGGAACATCCGATCGTTATAGGTGCGGGCAAAGTACTTCACGACGTCGAGCATGACCGCCTCATCGTGACGAGCCGCAGAGAGCGTACCCCAGTCACGGTCAGTCCACCGCGCGGTGTGTTCCGCGCTGACCCACTTGTGAGCGAAGCGTGCGACAGCAGATCGTTCACTTTCCAGCCGGGCCGCCCACTCCAGGACGAAGATATCCACACCCGTCCGCTGCAACTCGCCGCCGGATTGGAAAAGTCGGGTGGCCACGAGGCCCGGGTCCTCATTCGGCGTTCGATAAACCAGTGCTCTGCCGAAGACCCCCACAGCCGTGTACCCCAGCACGCGAGGAGCCGGCGGGTGGGAGGCCGACGGCCATCCCCGGGAATTGCGCCGGTCATCGCGTTCGTACGCCGCCCTCAGCGCCCTGTTGGAGGCTTCCAGCA
>NZ_JARAVK010000561.1:0-1297 GCF_033792765.1 Streptomyces sp. PA03-6a
TGAAGTTTCCCCGTGATCTCGGACACTCGTTGCTTACGCTGCGAGGGTGTGTTCTTGCTCGTGTCGCTGTCGGATCTCCAGCGGGGTGAGGTACCCCCAGGCCGGATGCTTCCGTAGTCGTCTGCGGTTGTAGAAGGTCTCGATGAAGGCGAAGATCTCCGACCGAGCGGTGGCCCGGTCGGGCCAACGGCGGGTGCCGATCTCCTCTTTGAGCAGTGCGAAAAAGCTCTCGGCGGCCGCATTGTCGTAGCACGAGCCGGTGCGGCCCATGCTTTGCCGCAGTCCCAACCGGTTTATTTCACATCGGAGTTCCTCGGAGGTGTACTCCGATCCGCGATCGGAATGCGCGATGCATCCGGGCTGGAGCCGGCCGCGTCCCGCGGCCATCGTCAGCGCGTCGACGACCAGGGAGGCGCGGTGATGGTCGGCCATCGAGTAGCCGACGATCTCGCGGGTGGCCAGGTCCAGCCAGGTCGCCAGATACAGCCACCCCTCGTCGGTGGGGATGTAGGTGATGTCACCGACCAGTTTCCGGCCCGGGGCGTCGGCCGTGAAGTCGCGGCCGATCAGGTCCGCGGCGGGCACCGCCCTCTTCGCCGGACGGGTCAGCGACCGGCGCTTGCGCCGGGTGACCCCGGCGATGTCGCGCTCACGCATGATCCGCTCCACTCGCTTGCGGTTGACCCGCCGGCCCAGCCTGCGCAACTCGGCATGGATACGCGGCACCCCGTAGGTGCACCGGGAGGCGATGTGCAACACGGTGATCTCATGGGCCAAGGCGTCGTCGGCGGCCCGGCGGGCGGCGCGGGCCTGCTCGCCGGCCAACCAGGCGTAGAAGGATGATCGGGCCACCTTCAGCAGCCGGCACAACAGAGCAACGTTATGGGTGGTCTTCTCCGCCTCGATGAACGCGTACACCTCGCTCATCGATCGCTCTCCTTCGCGAAGAAGACCGCCGCTTTTCGCAGCACCTCGATCGTCTCGGCCTGCTCACGGTTCTGCCGCCGCAGCCGACGCAACTCTTCCCGCTCCGCGCTCGTCAGCTCGCCCGGCGCCCCTTGCCCCCGGTCGATCGTGTCCTGCTTGACCCAGTTCCGCAGTCCCTCGGCACTGACCCCGATCTCCCGGGCCACCTCGGTGACGGTCTTCCCGGAGGACCGGACCAGCGCGACCGCGTCGCGCTTGAACTCCTCCGTATACCGCCTGCTGCGGTTGCTCTTACTTCCCACCTGGCCACTACTTCCTCTGGAACCTCACGTCCCAGTCTCCAGGTGTCCAACATCGAGGGGAAGCTTCA
>NZ_JARAVK010000562.1:0-1272 GCF_033792765.1 Streptomyces sp. PA03-6a
GGTGCGGAGGTTGCCGGGGCCGGTGGCGGAGTTGTTCGGGGAGTCGCTGGGGGAGGTGGACGGCCGGTACATCGAGCTGACGGTGGAGGACGCGGCCGCCGCCCCCACCACCAGCCGCCCTCACCGCCGGGCGCGGCCGCGCGCAGGGTGGGCGTGACAGTGGGTGCGGGCACACTGGAGCCATGTGCCGAAGCATCAAGACCCTGCGCCCGCCGATGACGCCCGAGGTCGGCGAAGAGGACATCAGGGCCGCGGCCCTGCAGTACGTGCGGAAGATCTCCGGGTTCCGGGCGCCGGCGGCGCACAACCGGGAGGCGTTCGAGGAGGCGGTGGACGCGGTGGCGGCGGCCACGCGGGAGTTGCTGGACGGGATCCAGGTGCGGGGCCAGAGGGCCTCCTAGTCCCTGCGGGTGGTTCCCTGCAGCGGCGTGACGGTGAGTTGCGGTGTGGTGACGGTAGGTTGTGGCCTGCTCGAAACAGTCCGCCGCTGCACTGAGGTGTGCCATGTCCGTTGTCCGTAGGGCCCTCGTCGTCACCGCTCTCACCGCCGTGCTGCTGGCCAGCGCCGTCGTGTGCCAGTCAGCGGAGTGACACCTGCTGGTGCAGGCCGGGGATCGTGAGCCGCTGCGCGGCCAGCAGCTGGTTGTACGCCACGACCTGCGTGAAGAAGACCGGGATGGGGATCGTCAGCCCGGGCGGCAGCGGGGGCGGTGTGTCCGGGGTGAAGGTGACCGGGAGCAGGCCGAGGAGGTTGCCGCTCAGGACGCGGGTGAGCAGGACGACCGGGCGTCCGGTGGCGGTCGTGGTGCTCCAGGGCCGGGCGTCGGACTCGAGTTCGCCCTGGCAGGGGGCCCACGGCGACGGCTCGGCGGAGACGTGGCCGATGCCGGGCAGCCCCATGTCCAGCAGCGGCAGGCCGATCCCGGGCAGGCCGTGGAAGGGCGGGGTCCAGTCGCGGGCGTGGTGCCGGGCGCAGGCGGGGGAGAGCAGGCCCGCGGTCTGGCGGAGGCTCGCGATGTCGGCGCGCCAGGCGGTGAAGACCAGGACGCGTTCCGCGCCGGCGCGGGTGGGGACGGCGGTGATGCCGTGGTACGTCAGCCCGGTCAGGACCAGCAGCGGGGTGCGTACGCGGAACGGCTGCTCGGCGGTGATGACGCGGTCGCGGTAGCGGGCCGCGCCGATCGACAGCTCCAGGGAGACCTTCGGCAGGCACCAGGGGGAGTCGGGGGTGCCCAGGCGGATGCGGGCGGGGAGCAGGGAGAGCGGTTCGTC
>NZ_JARAVK010000563.1:0-1236 GCF_033792765.1 Streptomyces sp. PA03-6a
GCCCGGTGGTCCTGGTGGTGGCGGCGCCACCCCCCGGCCCGCCGCCACCACCAGGACCACCGGGCCCACCGGGTCCACCGGGCGGAGAACCCGGCCGCCACCGCGGACCCCCCGCCCCGTGGTGGCGGGCCCGCCGGACCCTCGTCACCGCGGGCACCGCGATGGTCGTGGCGGTCGCGGTGATCTTCGCCTTCTCGTTCCTGGGCGGCACCAAGGGCGGCGGCGAGATCTTCCTCCAGAACGCCTCCGCGGCAGGCCCGGACCCCTTCACCCCCTCCACGGCGGGCGAATCGGGCACCGCGGTCACCCCCACCATCACCCCCAACGAGTCCTCGGCCCCGGGCGGCACCCTCAAGGTGAGCGGCGCCCACCCGGGGCTTTACAGCGGCAAGCAGAACGAGTCCGCCTGCGACGTCGAGAAGCAGATCGCGTACCTCACCAAGGACCCGGCCCGCACCGCGGCCTTCGCCGACACCCTGAAGGTCGAGCCGCAGGACCTCCCCTCCCACCTGCGCGCGCTGACGCCGGTTCAGCTCAACTGGGACACCCGCGTCACCAGCCACGGCTTCAAGGACGGCCAGGCCACCGACTACCAGGCGATCCTCCAGGCCGGCACCCCCGTCATGGTCGACGACCACGGCGTCCCGGTGGTCCGCTGCACCTGCGGCAACCCGCTGAGTTCGCCCGACGCCGTCAACGGCACGCCTACGTACAGCGGCCGCCAGTGGGACACCTTCCGCGCGGCCGGCCTGGTGGCGGTCGTCCCGTCCGACAAGCCGATGAAGACGCTCACGCTCTACGACCAGGACAGCAAGCGCTGGTTCGAGCGTCCCAGCGGCAAGGTCGAGGGCAAGCAGGACCACAAGGTCGAACCCCCCAAGGGCCAGCCGTCCGGCTCCCCGGTGCCGGTCCTTCCGTCGCCGTCCACGGGCTCGCAGCTGGAACCGCCGGGGAAGACGGCGCCGCCGCCGAGCGAGGAGAAGAAGCAGGAGGAGCCCAAGTCGCCGGGCACGGAGGAGCAGTCGCCGGAGAAGGGCAAGGAGGAGTCGCCGAAGGAGGAGTCCCCGAAGAGCGAGGAGCAGAAGAAGGAGGAAGGGGAATCCCCGAAGAAGGAAGAGTCGCCGAAGAGCGAGGAGCAGTCGCCGAAGGAGGAACCGAAGTCCCCGGAGTCCCCAGGCACGCAGGAGCAACCCAAGCCCCCGGCCACGCCCAACACCCCGGAACAGCCCCAGAAGC
>NZ_JARAVK010000564.1:0-1171 GCF_033792765.1 Streptomyces sp. PA03-6a
GTTAAAAAAGACAGGCCACCCCCCCCCCCCCCCGGCCCACGGGCCCGGGGCGGGTGGGGGTGGTCATGCCGTAGCCCGGCGTCGCGGGTTGTGGGCGATGGACCAGTTCAGCGCGCTGCGCAGGGTGGAGCGGCACTGAGACGCCGGCAGTCCGGCCGCCTCGCCCGCTTCCTGAAGAGCCTGCTCAACCACACTCCGGGGGAGGTCGCCCCACGCGACGAACCGCCCGAGTGCTCGCGCCGCCCGGAACAACGCCGCCTCACGCGCTCCCTGTTGGGTCATGACGACATTGCGTGCCTCATTGGCGAGCGCAATGTCAGCGTATCTACGGGATTGCCCTGCTACGGCGACCGAGGGGGCCTGTACGGGCTTGGGGGCCGGTTCCAGGATGCTTCGCAGCCATCGGGGCAGAGGGGCGGCCACAGGGCCGCCTACGGCCTCGTAGAGTCCCGTGGGGACCGTGGAGCCGGCGGCGACGACGTATCCGCCCCATGCGCGGGTGTCGACCAACGGCCCCACGGTGCCCGCGGTGTTGGTCAGCCGAATGTCGGGCGGCGCGGTGAAGTACAGGTGCTCTCCACCGCTCGCAGTTCGCACCCTGTGCGTCGTGGGCACGGC
This sequence comes from Streptomyces sp. PA03-6a, assembly GCF_033792765.1. Lineage (NCBI taxonomy): Bacteria > Bacillati > Actinomycetota > Actinomycetes > Kitasatosporales > Streptomycetaceae > Streptomyces > Streptomyces sp. PA03-6a. The sequence continues at coordinate 619 of NZ_JARAVK010000564.1, forward strand.
CTGTCCGGCGCGCTCGCAGAGCGCCTGAAAGGTCGCCGCGCCGTTAGGCGCGTCTGCACTGCCCTTGTCCTTGGGCATGTCGAGGTCGACCACCAGCAGCCCAGAGGGGCCGGTGGCGATGCCGACGTTGAACGGCCCTTGCGACCAGGTCGCGCGGATGCGGTCCGGGTCGGTGGTGGCGCGCTGCTCCCACTTGCTATGCCCGGCGGCGCAGGGCCCCTTGTGGGGGCAGGTTGTTTCCCCGTGCAGGGCGGGCCGCTTGGTGCCGGGGCGGAGCGGGAAGACGCGCCAGCCGTGCTCTGCTGCTTGCAGGGCGGCTTTCAGGAGGTGGTTCATGCAGCCACCGCCCGGGCGTTCAGGGCCGTATGGAAAGCGGTGCCGACCCATGCGGCGTAGGCGGGTGGGATGCATTCGCGGATGCCGTCGCGGGTCATCCAGTGGACGCCCATGTCGGCGCGGACGTAGGGGACGTTGGAGAAGTTGCCGACGGCGTGGTACCAGTCGCCGGCGTTGAGGGGGCGGCCCATCTTCACCAGAGGGGCCGTGTGGGCGG
>NZ_JARAVK010000565.1:0-1160 GCF_033792765.1 Streptomyces sp. PA03-6a
AGTTCGGTGGTGTAGATGTCGTGGTTGTGTTCGCCGAGGAGGGGTGAGCGGTGGATGGTGGTGGGTGAGTCGGAGAGTTTGAGGGGGTTGCCGACGGTGGTGTAGGTGCCGCGTTCGGGGTGGTCGACGTCGACGACGATGTCGTTGGCCTTGAGGCTGGCGTCGTCGATGATCTCCTTGGTGGACAGGATGGGCCCGCACGGGATGTTGTGGGTGTTGAGTTCTTCCAGGACCTGCCATTTGGGCAGGGTGGTGGTCCATTCCTCGATGAGCTGGAACATCTTGGCGAGTTTGGGCAGCCGGGCTTCGGGGGTGGCCCATTCGGGGTCGGTGGCGAGTTCGGGGTGGCCGATGAGTTCGGCCAGGGGTTGCCAGCCGACGGGCTGCACGATGACGTAGACGTAGTCGTTGGGGCCGCCGGGGGCGCATTTGACCGCCCAGCCGGGCTGTCCGCCGCCGGAGGCGTTGCCGGAGCGGGGGACTTCGTCGGTGAAGTCCTCGTTGGGGTACTCCGCCAGTGGTCCGTGGGCCAGGCGCTGCTGGTCGCGGAGTTTGACCCGGCACAGGTTGAGCACCGCGTGCTGCATGGCGACCTGTACGCGTTGTCCGCGGCCGGTGTGGGTGCGCTGGTACAGGGCGGCCAGGATCCCGGCGACGGCGTGGACCCCGGTGCCGGAGTCGCCGATCTGGGCGCCGGTGGCCATGGGCGGACCGCCTTCGAAGCCGGTGGTGGCCATCGACCCGCCCATCGCCTGCGCGACGACCTCATACGCCTTGAACGCGGTGTAGGGGCCGTCCCCGAAGCCCTTGATGGAGGCGTACACGATCCGCGGGTTGATCTCCTGGATCCGCTCCCAGGTGAACCCCATCCGGTCCACCGCGCCCGGCCCGAAGTTCTCCACCATCACATCACTGCGCGCGATCAGCTCGGTCAGGATCTCCCGCCCGCGCGGGGTCTTGGTGTTCAGCGTGATGCTCCGCTTGTTCGCGTTCAGCATCGTGAAGTACAAGCTGTCCACCCCCGGCACGTCCCGCAACTGACGCCGCGTGATGTCACCCCCCGGGGCCTCCAGCTTCACCACGTCCGCACCCAGCCACGCCAGCAACTGCGTCGCCGACGGACCCGACTGCACATGCGTCATATCCAGGACGCGCACACC
>NZ_JARAVK010000566.1:0-1160 GCF_033792765.1 Streptomyces sp. PA03-6a
TCTCAAACCCGTCCCGCAACTCCTCCAGGACCTGCCGCTTCTGCGCCTGATCATCCACCAGCGCCATCCCGACAATGGGGCCCCGCCGCGAACCGGACGGCTGAGAACGAAGCCTGGCACGCTCGGCCAACACGTGTTTGACGACGTTGGCCGCAGCCTCCTGGCCGGACCGGCGGGCCACCGCAACAGCACCCAAGTCACGGGTATCCCAGCCCCCGATATTTTCCGGGCCGACCGACCTCATCACCCAGGCTGTGACATCGGCTTGTTCAGGGGCTGGCAGGGCTGACCACTCCAAGCGGAAGACTTCCACCCCCCTTCTCGCCAGCTGCCTCCCGACCTCAAGAAGCTCGCCGACCGAGCCACCAATCGCGGCAGCCTGAGCCCTGCGAAAGCGACCGAACAGGTCAGCATTGCGTCTGGCAGTCTGTTGCCAGACGACGATGGCCGCAGCAGCCTCGCCGCCGTCACGGTATGCCTCAATAACAGACGGCCTCCCAACGTAGTACCGGCTGCTGCTCGGGCTGAGCCAGTTACGGAACAAGGCTTCCACCGCAGCGCCGGCGGGGGAATCATCCCGGTCAAAGAACGCCGGAGGGGAAACATCCCGGCCACCAGATGCCGGAGCAGTCAGCACCCGCGCATTGTCGGACCCGTCCAGCCATACTGGCTCGAACCATTCCAGATGCACCGGAAGGTGAAGGGGGTTTGCGGTAACGGCCTGGGGGAACCTGCGGTCTGGGTCCAGCAGAGCCGTCTTATACGGGTCGACACTGTGACCGGTCAGCCAGGCACGGACCTTCTCACGACTGCGCCCAGACCCCGGTAGCTCGTTCTTGCCGTACTCCAAATCCTTCTTGTCGTCGACCGCGTCGCCACCGTTCACCAACGTGGCATCGTCGTCGGCCTCCTCTGCCACTGCGGTCCCGTCGAGCCCACTACGAACAGAATCGACGGCAGGAACAGGACCGGTGGCTTCGTCGGCACGGTCCGCTGGCATGCCGCCCGTGCCTGTACCGGCGGTTCCCCCGCCGGCGGAACCGGTGTCGCTGCCGCGGTTGGCATCACCGAAAACCGCAGCCCCGGCCGCAGCAGTACCCTCGCCGCTGACAGGGGAGGCAGCCGGGTCAACAAACGCCAGAGCAGTCAGCACCTGCTCA
>NZ_JARAVK010000567.1:0-1156 GCF_033792765.1 Streptomyces sp. PA03-6a
CACGGGGTCAGGGGGTCAAGGGGTCAGCGTCCACTTCTGGTTGGCGCCGCCGGTGCAGGTCCACAACTGGAGCCGGGTGCCGTTGGCGGAGTTGTTGCCGGTGACGTCCAGGCACTTGTTCGCCTGCGGGTTGACGATGTCGCGCGCACCGGAGAGGACCCACTTCTGGTTGGTGCCGCCGCCGCAGTCCCACAGCTGCAGCTGGGAACCGTCGGCGGTGCCGAAGTCCTTGACGTCCAGGCACTTGCCCAGGGCGCGCAGGGTGCCGTCGGAGGCCGTGGTCCACTGCTGGGCGGCGGTGCCGTTGCAGTCGTAGAGCTGGACGGGGGTGCCGTTGGCGGGGTTGGCCCCGGCGACGTCGACGCACTTGCCGGCCAGACCCGTGATGCGGCCCGTCGAGCCGCCCCCGCCCCCGCTGTCGGAGGTGGTGACGCGGACGTAGTCGACGACCAACTGCTGCGGGAAGGCGGTGCTGCCGTCGGGGTCGCCCGGCCAGTAGCCGCCCACCGCGAGGTTGAGGATGACGAAGAACGGCTTGTTGAACACCCACGGGCGGCCGCCGAGGTCGGCCGGGGTGCGCCGCTGGTAGACGGTGCCGTCGACGGACCAGCTGATGGCGTCCGGGCTCCAGTCGACGGCGAAGGTGTGGAACGCGTCGGCGAAGGCCTGGCCGCCCGGCAGGGTGTAGCCCGCCCCGATGCCGCCGGAGCCGAAGTAGTCCGGGCCGTGGATCGTGCCGTGGACGGTGCCGGGCTCGAAGCCGACGTTCTCCATGATGTCGATCTCGCCGCTGGCGGGCCAGCCGACGTTGCCGATGTCGTTGCCCAGCATCCAGAACGCGGGCCACATGCCCTGGCCGCGCGGGATCTTCATCCGGGTCTCGACGTGGCCGTAGGTGGTGGTGAAGCGGCCCGAGGTGTTGAGCCGGGCGGAGGTGTACTGGCAACTGCCGTACCAGCACTGGTAACCGGCGGGGTTCTCCTTGCGGGCGGTGATGACGAGGTGGCCCTGGCCGTCGAGGGCCGCGTTGCGGTTCCCTGCGGTGTAGTACTGCCGTTCGTGGTTGTTGACGTTGTCACCGGTCTCGATCTGCCACTTGCCGCCGTCGACGGCGGCAAGTGGCAGATCGAGACCGGTGACAACGTCAACAACCACG
>NZ_JARAVK010000568.1:0-1151 GCF_033792765.1 Streptomyces sp. PA03-6a
GGTTCATACCCGCCCCACCCGGGAACACCGCGCTGTCGTGCTCACCCCGGACACCCCCACCGCCATCCACGCGCTCCGCGAAATCAGCCAGACCACGCAAGTCTCCTCCGCAACAACCATCACCGGTAGCACCAACGGAGTTGCAACCGGGGTCGCTCTGGTCTTTACCGGGCAGGGATCTCAGCGCCCGGGAATGGGCGCGGAACTCTATTCGATCTTCCCCGCATTCAGGGAAGCTTTCGATCTCGTCTGTGCCGAACTAGATGAGTGCATGCCGGTGGAAGCAGCCGTCCATCCCTTGCGCGACGTTGTCTTCGCGAAAGAAGGAACGCCACAAGCGACGCTGCTCGATCAGACGCTTTATACACAGACTGCTTTGTTTGCGGTGGAAGTGGCGATGTTGCGTCTGGTCGAGTCCTGGGGGCTCCGGGCTCACATGGTCGCGGGGCACTCCCTGGGCGAACTGACTGCGGCTCATGCTGCCGGTGTCCTGTCCTTGCGAGACGCCGCCTTGCTGGTTACAGCTCGCGGTCGGCTGATGCAGGCCCTACCTCCGGGGGGAGCGATGCTCGCAGTCCATGCGGGAGAAGCCCCTGTCCGGAAGCTGCTGGCAAACCTCCTCGACGGCAGCTCTCTGGATCTGGCTTCGGTCAACGGTCCGGAAGCGACAGTGCTGTCAGGTACCGAGGAGGCTATATCGCGTGCAGCGTCCATCACGTCCGACCACGGCTACAAGTCCCGTCGCTTGACGGTCAGCCACGCCTTCCACTCGGCATTGATGGAACCCATTTTGGAGAAGTTTTCGCAAGTAGCGGAAAACGTCACTTTCCAGGCGCCGAAAATTCCATTCGTCTCTGCGGTCACGGGTGAAGTCGCTGATTCCTCTGAGCTGTGCGATGCGCGGTATTGGGTCAAGCAGGTTCGGTGCACTGTGCGCTTCGCGGACGTGATTGCGACGCTGAGCCGCCAGCCCCTCGCCACGGTGCTTGAGATCGGACCTGATGCGGTGTTGACGGGGATGATCAAAACCATCACAGATCAGCCCGCTGTCGCATTCTCGCGGAGAAACCAGCCCGAACCCCTTACAGCGTTCGCTGCACTCGCTGAGGTGTTTGTGCGGGGCGGGGATGTGGAGTGGGGTGCGGTAGTGC
>NZ_JARAVK010000569.1:0-1093 GCF_033792765.1 Streptomyces sp. PA03-6a
GCTGGTGCCACGAACGGCTACTGAGGTGGCGGACCGGCCCTGGTGCCGAGTCCTGGAATTAGGTCGCTGCGTGGCCCGCATGTGCTTGTGACCAGCGCAAACACTACTGCTCAGGGGAGAAGCAACGTGATCTACTGCGGAATCGACTGGGCCGAACAAACTCACGACATCGCCCTCGTCGACGACTCCGGCCAGCTGCTGGCCAAGCGGCATGTCACCGATGACGCAGCTGGCTAACGGATCTTGCTGGATCTGCTCGCCGAATACGGTGACACCGAGGACACCCCAGTCCCGGTGGCGATCGAAACCTCCCGGGGCCTGCTCGTGGCGGTGCTGCGGACCGGCAAGAGGCAGGTCTTCGCGATCAACCCGATGGCCGCCGCCCGCTACCGCGATCGTCACAGCGTCTCACGCAAGAAGTCGGACCCCGGCGACGCGCTTGTGCTGGCGAACATCCTCCGCACAGACATGCACGCCCATCGCCCCCTGCCCCAGGACAGCGACCTGGCCCAGGCCGTCGGCGTCCTCGCCCGCGCCCAACAGGACGCGACGTGGAACAAGCAACAGTCCGCCAACCAGCTCCGGTCCTTGCTCCGTGAGTACTACCCGGCCGCCCTGGACGCCTTCGCCAAGTGGAACAACGGCCTGTGTCGGCCCGAGGCCCGCGAACTCCTCAGGACGGCCCCCACGCCCGCCAGGGCCGCCCAGCTGACCCGCACACAGATTCAGGCCGCACTCAAACGCGCCGGCCGCAGGCGAAGCATCGAAGCATCGAAGCCGAGGCTGAGCGGCTCCGCGAGGTCTTCCGGGCCGAGTGGGCCCACCAGCCACCGCTCATCGAGGACGCACTCGGCAAGCAGATGCTGGCCCTGCTGGTCCAACTGGAGGCCGCCTGCACTGCAGCCGACGACCTCGCCGAGGCGGTCGAAGAGGCTTTCCCTCAGCACCCGGACGCTGGCGTGATCCTCAGTTTTCCTGGTCTCGGCGTCCAGCTCGGCGCCCGGGTGCTCGCCGAGATCGGAGACGACCGTCAGCGGTTCGCCGACGCCCGGGGTCTGAAGGCATACGCAGGCTCCTCACCCATCACCCGCGC
>NZ_JARAVK010000056.1:0-43957 GCF_033792765.1 Streptomyces sp. PA03-6a
GAATGGGAGTAGGAGAAAGGTTGTGGGGGAAGGAATGGGGCGTCACGGACTGACACGCCGCTCGGCCCCCGGCGCCCGTCGCCGGGGGCCGAGCGGCGTGTCAGTCCGTGACGCCCAGGTCCTCGCGCATCAACCGCTGCAGCGTCCGCAGCAGCGGTTCGGCGTCCTTCAGGTCCTCCAGCGCGCCCTGCGGGCTCTCGCCGTCCCGGGCGAGGCCGCGGTCGAGCCGCTTGGCCGCGGCGTCCGCCGCCGCCAGGACGCGGTTGACGTCCCGCGAGGCCTCCAGGACGCGCTCCGGGACGATCATCTGCGCCTCGGCGTACCGGTCCCGGTACTCCCGCCGGGACTCCTCGACCTGGTCCCGCTCCTCGGCGGCGTAGACGCCGTCCCTGATCCGGTGCAGGGCGTCCTTCAGCAGCGTGTGGAACTGCCGCGAGGCCCGGTTCACCGCCGTGTACGCCGCCCGCCGTTCCTCGAACCGGCGCAGCCGTTCCGCCTCGGCTGCCTCCGCCAGGCGGCGCCGGTCGGTGCCCCGCTGGGCGAGCACGGGCGCGAACAGGGTGCCGAGCACCCCGACGACGGCGGTGATCATCGCACCGAGCGTGGCATTCATGGTCCGCTTCCTATCCCGCCCTCCCGGGCGTGGGGAGCCGGCCGGTCGCGCCGAGCGCCGGCCGGCAGCGTGCGCAGGCGGGCGACCCGCGCGGAACGGAGCTCCGTTCCGCGCGGGCCGCCCTGATACCCGCCTGGTCCTGCTACTTCGCGAGGTACGCGTTGTAGATCACCTGGGACAGGGTGTTGCCCTTCTTGTCGCTGACCAGGGCCTTGAAGGAGACGCCCTTGCCCGCCTTGGGGTTCTTCAGCGTCACCTTGCCGCCCTTGACCGTCAGCTTCGACCAGTGCGCCCCGCCGTCGGTGGAGACGTACACCTTCAGCGACTTCAGGTTGCGGCCCGCGGCCGCACCCTGGACCGTCACCGGCACCTTGACCGTGGCCTTCGCCTTGGAGGTGCTCGTGGCGGACAGGGACGGGGTGAAGCGCACCACGGAGACCGGCAGCGTGGCCGGGACGTCGCCGCCGACGTGCTGGGAGGAGAACGTCCAGGACGCGGTGACGCGGGTGCTGACCGCCGCGGTCGTGGCGCGGGTCACCGAGGTGGTCAGCCGGTAACCGGCCTTGCGGCCGTCGACGGTGAAGGAGGCGCCGTCGTCGAGCGCGACGTCGTGGCTCCCGACCTTCGTCCCGTTGCGGTAGAGGGTCGTGGTGGCCTTGTCGTACGACGCGAAGCCGCTGTGGCCCTGGCCGTCGGTGAACAGGCCGACGGTGCCCCAGATCTCGTCACCGGAGCGCACGATGCCGGAGTACTTGTCCAGCTTCGGCCCGAAGACGCCGACGTTGAAGCTGCGGCTGTAGCTCCTGCCCTTGGTGAAGGACCGGGCCGGGGCCTCGTAGTAGCCCTCGGGGACCTCGCCGGAGGAGTCGGTCTGCAGGAAGTCCTGGGCCCACCTGACGCCGGAGCCGTTGACGTACACGGTCCTGGTGAACGGCAGCCCGGTGAGGAAGCCGCTCGGCGTCACCATGGCCGCGTTCACGAACGGGGTGGTGAAGACCGCGCCGAGCTTGCGCTTCACCGAGGAGCCGCCGGTGGTGGTGATCTTCGCCAGGTCGGTGCTCCGCACGGTCTTGGTGTAGCCCGTGTAGAACGACTTCGTGCGGCCGTACGCCACCGTGTAGACCTTCGAGCCGTGCTCGAACAGGCCGGCGACGGTCGCCTGGTACTCGGCGGCGGTCAGCGCGGGACCGGAGTGCGCGGTGCGGAAGTCCCGCAGCGTGCCGGTGTTGAAGCTGAGGCCGGTGCCGGCGGCGCCGTGGTTCAGGTTGTAGCCGACCATCAGGTCCGACTGCCGTACGGCCCGGTCCGGCAGCGTGAACGCGAACGGCTTGGCCTTGCTCGCGTCGAGCGTCACCTCGGTGTCCCCGGTGAGCTCGACCAGCGGGCGGCTCACCCAGTTCGCGCTCTTGAACGTCCGGCCGTCGGCCGCGAGCTTCACGATGAGGCTGTCCACGGCGTAGCTGCCCTTGGGCAGGCGCAGCGCCGTGCTGCCGCTGTCGTTGGTGACCTCCTCGAACGCGTCGCCGTCCAGTCCTACGACGAGCGTGTCGTAGGCCACCGCCGGCCGTCCGTCGCGGTCCAGGTTGGTGATCCGCAGGTCGTACGACTCGGCCTCGCGCACCACGCCCGCGGCGGTGCGCACCGACCGCGTGCCGTCGCCCGCCACCACGGCCGCGCTGTAGGCGCCGTCGGCGGTGCCGAGGGTGGTGTCGGCGGTCAGCGTCGCCTCCGCGGTGCCGCCGGCCGGCACGGTCACCTGCTGCTTGTCGAGGGTGAAGAACCCGGCCGGCGCCGCGGCGCCGTCGGGGTCCTTGCCGGTGACCGACAGGTCCAAGGTGACGCTGGTGCCACCGGAGTTGCGGTAGGTGATCGTCCTGGACTGCTGCACGTCGTCGGCGTGCGGCCAGCGGGCGACGCCGAAGCTCAGCGAGACCGGGTCGGCGACCACCTCCTGGTGGATCGCCCGGGCCAGGTCGATCTGGCCGGAACCCTGCTGGAAGGCGGTGTAGCCGCCGTCCGTCGTGGAGCCGGTGAGCGCGGCCTTGATCTGCCGGCCCGTCCAGTCCGGGTGCTCCTGCGCGAGGATCGCCGCGGCGCCCGCCACGTGCGGGGTGGCCATCGAGGTACCGGAGATGGTCAGGTAGCTCCGGTCCTCGGTGTGCGGGACCTCGGGGTCGGTGTCGATGACACTGCCCTTGGCCGCGGCCGCGGTGATGTCCACGCCGGGGGCGGTGACGTCGGGCTTGACCGCGCCGTCGCCCACGCGCGGGCCGCGCGAGGAGAAGCCGGCGAGCTTGGAGTCCTGGTCGACCGCGCCGACGGTCAGCGCGGCGTCCGCGCTGCCGGGGGAGCCGACGGTCGAGGCGCCGTCGCCCTCGTTGCCCGCGGCGATGACGAACAGCGTGCCGGTGTCCGCGGACAGGCGGTTGACCGTCTCCTCGATCGGGTCGACCCCCGGGGTGTCGCCCCCGCCGAGGCTCAGGTTGGCCACCTTGGCCCCGGAGGCGGCGGCCCACTCCAGGCCCGCGATGATCCCGGCGTCGTCCCCGAAGCCGTCGTCGTCCAGCACCTTGCCGCTGATGATCCGCGCGCCCGACGCCACGCCCTTGTAGGCACCGGCCGACTTCTCGCCGGTGCCGGCGGCGATGGAGGCGACGTGGGTGCCGTGGCCGAAGTGGTCGAGCAGGTTGTCGGCGGTGGAGAAGTTCTTCTCGGCGACGACCCGGCTGGTCAGGTCCGGGTGGCTCTTGTCGACGCCGGTGTCCAGCACCGCGATCGTGACGCCGGTTCCGTCGTATCCCGCGTTCCAGGCCTCCGGCGCGTGGATCTGCCGGGTGTTCCAGCTCGGTTCGGCCGCGGCCTTCTGGATCGCGTTCAGCCAGACCGTGCGCAGGCCGGACTCGGCGGTGGCGTACGGGGAGCCCGGCGCGGCGTCGGTCAGCGCCGTCCAGACTCCGGCCGCGGCGTCCTCGGGCGCGGTGACGGACTCGCCGCCCAGCGCCGTGAAGGTGTGGGTCACCTCGGCGCCCTCGGCCCGGTGCAGTTCGGCCCGCGCCTCGGGGCGGCTGCCCCGGTAGGTGACGATCAGTCCGATGCCGCGGCGCTGGGCCGCCTTGCGGTACTCGGCCCGGCTCAGCGTGGTCACGTCGAAGAGCCGGCGGTCGACCCGGCCCTTCGCGATCAGCTGCACCGCGTCCTGCGGGACGACGTAGACGTGCCCGTGCTGCCGGCGTATCTGCACCGGTACGTCCTCGCGCCCCTTGGCGCGTTTCAGGGCGACGGGCCTGCCCTGCGAGTCCACGGCGACCCGGTCGCCGGTGATCAGCGTGATCCACACGCGGTCCTTGACCGCCGTGGCGGACGCGGAGCCGGCCGGCCCCGTGGCCGCCGGCCCGGCCGCCGAGGCCGGTGCGACGGTGCCGGCGGTCAGTGCCGCCGCGACCCCCGTTGCGAGCGCTGCCGCGCGCGCCTTTTTCCATCGTCGGTGCAACGTATCCCCTTGTGTCTGCGTCATGACACGCGGGAGCGCTCGTCCCCGGGCGCGCGCACGCGATGTTCCCCCACGGCGTTCCCCCCGGCGAAGCCCCCGCCTTGCCGACGCAGTATGTACCGTCTGTCGCGGACATCTCAAGAGTCACTTCGTGAACGGATTGCCGGATCCGGCCTCAGTGTTGTCGAAGCGCTTCGACACCTGTCTGGACAGGGATGTCGGGTCCCCGGTAGCGTCTGAGTCGAAGCGCTTCGAAAGGTTTCGACACTTCCCGGGGGGACGGAGAACGACATGGCCACACTCGCTGAGGTAGCCCGCCACGCCGGAGTCTCCGCCAGCACCGTCTCGTACGTCCTGAGCGGCAAGCGGTCGATCTCCGAGGGCACGCGCCGCCGGGTCGAGCGGAGCATCCAGGAACTCGGCTACCACCCGCACGCGGGCGCGCGGGCGCTGGCCAGCAGCCGCTCGAACATCATCGCCCTGATGGTGCCGCTCCGTACAGACATGTACGTCCCCGTCATGATGGAGATCGCGATAGCCGTCGCCACGACGGCCCGTCAGCACGGCCACGACGTACTCCTGCTCACCGGCGAGGAGGGCCCCACCGCGGTCCGGCGGGTCGCGGCCAGCGGACTCGCGGACGCGATGATCCTCATGGACGTCGAGCTGGAGGACGAGCGCATCCCGCTGCTGCGGGCCGGGAACCGTCCCGGCGTGCTCATCGGCCTGCCCGCCGACACCGCCGGACTCACCTGCGTCGACCTCGACTTCGCCGCCACCGGCGCGCTCTGCGCCGACCACCTCGCCGACCTCGGCCACCGCTCGGTCGCCGTCGTCGGCGAGGCCGCGGCGGTCTACCGGCGCCACACGGGCTTCGCCGAGCGCACCCTGCAGGGCCTGCGCTCCCGCGCCGCCGCACGCGGGCTCCGGCTCATCCACCGCCCCTGCGAAGGCAGTTACGAGTCCACCGCGGGCACCCTCTCCCGCATCTTCGAGGAACGGCCGGACACCACCGCGCTCGTCGTCCAGAACGAGTCCGCCATCGCCCCCCTCCTCGCGCTCCTGCGCCAGCAGGGCCGCGCCGTGCCCGAGGACGTCTCCGTCGTCGCCGTCTGCCCCGACCAGGTGGCCACGCAGGCCGCCCCCCAGCTCACCTCGGTCGCCATCCCCGCGCAGCAGATGGGCCGGCACGCGGTCGAACTCGTCATCGCCAAGCTGGGCGGCAGCCCGACGGAGGAGGTCCGCCTGCTCGGCCCCGAACTCACCGTGCGCGCGAGCAGCGGCCCGGCGCCGTCCGCCTGACGACCGCGGGGCGGGCGCTCAGGCCCGCAGCCCCTGGAGCCCGTCGTAGGCGGCCATGACGAGTTCCATCCCGCGGGTGTCGTCCGCGGGTTCGCGCATCTGGTTGGGCACGTACGCCACCGTCATACGGGCCTCGGGGTCGATCATCACGAGCGAGCCACCCCAACCGCCCCACCCGAAGCTGTTGCCGAACAGCCCGTAGCCCAGCCCCCAGCGGACCGGCATGCCCAGGCGGCGGTCCTCTCCGCTGAACTGCTCCTCCCGCGCACGGTCGCAGCCCGCCGGCGACAGCAGCCGCACCCCGCGCACCGTTCCGCCGCAGGCCAGCACCGACTGCACGAGGGCGACCGAGCGGGCGTTGCCGAAGCCGCTCGCCGCCGGGATCTGCGCGCGACGCCACGCCACGCCGTTCCCGTCACGGAGCCGCACCGCGGTGCCGGAGCCGGGCGACGCGCTGCCGCCGGGCGCGCTCGCGGCGTAGTCCTCGTCCCGGGACGGCGGCGGGACGGCGGGCGCCACGCGGGGGTCGTGCTCGGCGGGCAGTCCGATGTGGAAGTCGGCGCCCAGCGGTCCGGCCACCTCCTGTGCGAAGAAGCCGCCCACGCTCCGGCCGGTGATCCGGCGTACGACCTCGCCCACCAGGTACCCCTGGGTGAGCGAGTGGTACCCGGCCGCGCTGCCCGGTTCCCACTGCGGCGCCAGCGCCGCCAGTCGCGCGGTGGCGGACGGCCAGTCGTAGAGCCCGTCGATCGGCCCGTCCCAGTCGGGCAGGCCCGCGGTGTGCGCGAGCAGGTGCCGCACCAGCACCTTCTCCTTGCCCGCCGCGGCGAACTCCGGCCAGTACCGGGCGACCGGCGCGTCCGGATCGAGCGCGCCGCGGTCGGCCAGGACCAGCGCGCACAGTGCCGTCATCGTCTTGGTGACGGACCAGACGTTGGTGATCGTGTCCCGCTGCCACGGGACCGTGCGGCCCGCGTCGGCGAACCCGCCCCAGACGTCCACCACCGGCTCGCCGTCCACGAAGACCGCGACGGAGCCCCCCGCGTCCCCGTCGTCCAGCAATCCGGCCAGCGCGCCCGGCACCGCGGTGAACAGGTCGTCGTACGTGCCCTGGATATCGGCCATGCGCCGTATTAGCGCGTACCGGCCGGGCGCAGGCAATCGAATTTCCCGGCCGGGACCGGCGGGAGGGGCTCAGCCACCGGCCTTCGCGATGCCGACCGGGCAGGAGACCCCCGTCCCCTCGATGCCGCAGTAGCCGCCGGGGTTCTTGTCCAGGTACTGCTGGTGGTACGGCTCGGCGGCGTGGAAGGGGCCCGCGGGGACGACCGCCGTAGTGATGGTGCCGTGCCCCTTGGCGCGCAGGGCGGACTGGTAGGCCTCGCGGGAGGCGAGGGCCGTCGCGAGCTGCCCGGGGGAGTGGGTGTACACCGCGGAGCGGTACTGGGTGCCGACGTCGTTGCCCTGGCGGTGGCCCTGGGTGGGGTCGTGGGCCTCCCAGAACACCTTCAGCAGCTCCCCGTACGTGAGCAGCGCCGGGTCGAAGACGACCCGCACGACCTCGGCGTGGCCGGTGAGGCCGCTGCAGACCTCCTCGTACGTCGGGTTCTCCGTGTACCCGCCCGCGTAGCCGACGAGCGTCGTCCACACGCCGGGTGTCCGCCAGAAGACGCGCTCGGCGCCCCAGAAGCAGCCCAGCGCGAAGTCGGCGACCTCCAGGTCGGCCGGGTAGGGGCCGGTGAGGGGCTTGCCGAGCACGGTGTGGCGGTCGGGCACCGTGTGGAGCGGGGCGGGACGGCCCGGTATCGCCTCCTCACGGGAGGGCAGGCGCGGCGTCAACGGGTGCGCCCGCGCTCGGAGTTCCACTCCAGCCCCGCGAGCGCCTGCGCCCGGCCGGCGGCGTACGCCGCGGCCGGGTCGGCCTCGTAGGCCCAGGGGGCCGCGCCCGCGTAGCCGTCGACGGCGCGGAACTGCTCGACCGCCTCGGCGAAGCGCTCCGCGCGCAGCAGGAAGGCCGCCAGCAGGTGCCGCACCACGGGCAGCACCGGGTCGGAGGGGGAGGCGTGCTCGGTGGCGTAGAGCGCGCCGCCGATGGCACGGGAGACGACCTCGCTCTCGTAGAAGCTGCGGACGAGGATGACGTCCGGCAGGTGCGCGAAGACCTCGAAGAGGGGCAGGGCCGGCAGCAGGCTGCCCTCGGGCGCGGAGGAGGCGGCCCGCTCGGCGAAGTCGCGTGCGGCGTCCTCCGGGAGGCGGGCGAGGGCGGCCAGGTGGGCGCCCATGTGGTGCGGGGCGCGGGAGGCGACCTTCTCCCAGACCGTGGCGAAGTCCGCGTCCGCGGCGAGCGCGACGACGTACGGGACGGGGTCGCCCGGCGCGAGCAGCGCGGCCTCGTCGGCGACCGTGCGGGCCTCCTCCAGGATCATCGGCACGTCCGGGGACCCGGCCGGCTCACGCCGGGCCCGCTGCACCAGGAACGCCGCGTGGACGGCCGCCCCGCCGGCGTCCTTAGGGTCCTCGACCCGCCAGGTGCGCAGCCACGCCGCGCCCGTGCCGGGGGACTGCGTCAGCTCGACCGCCGCGGCGCCGGCCAGGGTCTGGACCCGCTGCCAGCGCAGCTCGCCCGCGGCCGGGGTGCCCTTGAGGAGGGCGGCGACCGCGCGCCAGTCCTGGGTGCGCTGGGTCACGGTCAGCGCCTGCGTCAGCTCGTCGTCCGGACCCGGCAGCCGGATGTCGATCTCCTCCCGGGGCACGAAGCCGTACCGGGCGGGATCGACCGCGGCCACGGCCCGCACGCCGCGGCCGCGCAGCATGCGGGGCACCAGCACGATCGCCGAGATCAGCAGAACGCCGTACAGCACCCACAGGAATTCCATGATGAGCAAGCCTACGCGGGCCCGGCCGGCACGTCCCGGCCCGCGGCTCGCACTACGCTCGGCGGTATGAGCGAGCAGCAGCACCAGAACTTCGAGACCCTCGCGATCCACGCGGGTCAGCCGGCCGACGCCCAGACCGGGGCCGTGGTCACGCCGATCTACCAGGTCTCCACGTACAAGCAGGACGGGGTCGGGGGCCTGCGCGGCGGCTACGAGTACAGCCGGTCCGCCAACCCCACGCGCACCGCGCTGGAGGAGAACCTCGCGGCGCTCGAGGGCGGCCGCCGCGGCCTGGCGTTCGCGTCCGGCCTGGCCGCCGAGGACTGCCTGCTGCGCACGGTCCTGAAGCCCGGCGACCACGTGGTCATCCCCAACGACGCGTACGGCGGCACCTTCCGGCTCTTCGCCAAGGTCGTCGAGCGCTGGGGCGTGCAGTGGTCGGTCGCCGACACCTCCGACCCGGCGGCGGTCCGGGCCGCGCTCCGGCCGGAGACCAAGGTGATCTGGGTGGAGACGCCCAGCAATCCGCTGCTCGGGATCACCGACATCGCGGCGCTGGCGGACATCGCGCGCGGCGCGGACGCCCGGCTCGTCGTCGACAACACCTTCGCCAGCCCCTACCTGCAGCAGCCGCTGGCGCTCGGCGCCGACGTGGTCGTGCACTCCACCACCAAGTACATGGGCGGGCACTCGGACGTGGTCGGCGGCGCGCTGGTCGCGGCCGACGCGGGGCTCGGCGAGGAACTGGCCTACCACCAGAACGCGATGGGCGCCGTCGCCGGCCCCTTCGACGCGTGGCTGGTGATGCGGGGCATCAAGACGCTCGCGGTGCGCATGGACCGGCACAGCGAGAACGCGGCCCGGGTCGCGGAACTGCTCTCGCTGCACCCGAAGGTCACCCAGGTCTTCTACCCCGGGCTGCCCGAGCACGCGGGGCACGACGTCGCGGCCAAGCAGATGAAGCGGTTCGGCGGGATGGTCTCCTTCCGCGTCGCGGGCGGCGAGGAGGCGGCCGTCGAGGTGTGCAACCGGGCGCGGTTGTTCACGCTGGGCGAGTCCCTGGGCGGCGTCGAGTCCCTCATCGAGCACCCGGGCCGGATGACGCACGCCTCGGTCGCGGGCTCCGCGCTGGAGGTCCCGGCGGACCTGGTGCGGCTCTCGGTGGGCATCGAGTCCGTCGACGACCTCCTCGAAGACCTCCGCCAGGCCCTGGGCGCGTAGCGCCCCGTTGCCGGGTGCGGCGCGGTTGTGGTTGCGGTTGGGGTTTCTCCCCCCGCGGGAGGGTGGGGGACGCCCGCCGCCGGCGCAACGGAGGCGCACACGACGACGGGCCGCACGGGGCACCCCCGGCCATCCGGCGGAGCCGGTCACCAGTCGCCGGGCGTCGTGTCGAGCGGCTCCGCCGCCGGCCACCACAGCACCGCGAGGACGAGCGCGACGACGACCGCCACGACGAGCAGCGTCCACAGGACGGCGTGCAGCACGCGGCGGCGGGCCAGGACGCGGCGGCCGCGCTCGGCGGCGCGCGGGGCGAGGTCCACCGGCACCGGGGGGTGAGGCCCGTCGAGCAGCCGGCGGACCTCTTCCTGCTTGCGGTCGTACGGGCTCACGACGCGACCTCCCGCACCCGGGCCGCCGCCCCGCCGCGGGCGGGCCGGCTGCGCAGGGCCGCGCTGGCCCGCAGGGTGATCGCCCGCACCCGTTCCGACGGCATGCCGAGCTGCGCGGCGGCCTGTTCCTCGGCGATGCCCTCGTACAGCCGCAGCACGATCACCAGCCGCTCCCGCACGTCGAGCGGCCCGAGCACCCCGCCGCGCGGACGGCGCCACCAGGGCCGGTGGGCGAAGCGGCGGACGATCTCGGCGCGGGTGCAGGCGTACGGGTCCTCGCCGCGCATCCGGAACCAGTCGGCGTAGCTGCGCGCCAGGGCGGCGCACAGCAGCTCGGTCCCTTCCGCCCGGTCCCCCGTGAGCAGGACGGCGACGTGCAGCAACCGCCCTGCCGCGCCCGCCGCGAACGCCTCGAACTCGGCCTCGCGCAGGCGCTCCGCTGCCTCCCGGCGCTCTCCCACAGCGACATGGGACGGCAGACGACGACCTCAGGTCAAGAGTTCTGCTCGTCCCCTTGCGTGACGGAGGAGTGGTACTGCGCGAGCGCGCCGTTGAACCGGCCGAGGAGGTCGGTGAAGGACTCGCGCTCCTGCGGCGTCCAGTCCTCCGTCACGACCGCCATGAGCTGCTGCCGCGAGCTGCGGACCTCCTCCAGGCGGGAACGTCCGCGGGGGGAGAGCGCGAGCACGACCGCCCGTCCGTCCTCGGGGTGGGAGGTGCGCTTGACCAGTCCGCTGTCCACGAGCGGGGCGACCTGGCGCGTGACGGTGGAGGAGTCGATGCCCATGCCCTCCGCGAGCGCCTTCACGCCCATCGGGCCCTCGTTGTCGAGGCGGTGGAGCAGCAGGTACGCGGCCCGGTCCATGGAGTTGCGGGCCTTGCCGACGCCACCGAGGCGCGTCTGTTCCGCGCGGCGGGCGAAGAGCGCCACCTCGTGCTGCAGGCGCTCCAGGAGGTCGGTCGTGATCTCCGAGGGGGGAATGGGCATGGCCGGAAGCTCGCGTTCTGTCGGTCCTGCGAAGGTTGGGAGAAGAGTACGCGGAGAGCGTCACCCCGGGACCCCGCCGCGGAAAACTGCTCGGTCCGTCCGGGCGGTGGCCGCTGCTGCAAGACTGGGGACCATGGAAAGCCCCGCACGTCCGGCACGTCGCACCAGTCGCGCGGTGGTGGCCGCGCGGCCGTCTCCGGTCACCATCGACGATGTGCGCGGCGCGCACAAGATGCTGTCGGGCGTGGCCCGCGTGACCCCCATGGAGGGCAGCCGGTACCTGTCCCGTCTGGTGGCCGCCCCGGTGCACCTGAAGTGCGAGAACCTGCAGCGCACGGGCTCCTTCAAGGTGCGCGGCGCCTATGTGAGGATCGCCGGTCTGCGGCCGGAGGAGCGTGCGGCGGGCGTGGTCGCGGCGAGCGCCGGCAACCACGCGCAGGGCGTGGCGCTGGCCGCGTCGCTGCTCGGGGTGCGCTCCACCGTCTTCATGCCGTCCGGCGCCCCGCTGCCGAAGGTCGCGGCGACCCGCGACTACGGGGCGGAGGTGCGGTTGCACGGGCACGTGGTGGACGAGACGCTGCGCGCCGCCCAGGAGTACGCGCAGGAGACGGGCGCGGTCTTCATCCATCCCTTCGACCACCCGGACATCGTCGCCGGGCAGGGCACGGTGGGCCTGGAGATCCTCGACCAGTGCCCGGAGGTGCGCACGATCGTCGTGGGGATGGGCGGCGGCGGGCTCGCGGCCGGTGTGGCGGTGGCGGTGAAGGCGGTGCGTCCCGAGGTGCGGGTCGTCGGCGTGCAGGCGGCGGGCGCGGCCGCCTATCCGCCGTCGCTGGCGGCGGGGCGGCCGGTGGCGCTGGACGCGGTGGCGACCATGGCGGACGGGATCAAGGTGGGCTGCCCGGGAGAGGTGCCGTTCGCCATCGTCCGGGACCTGGTGGACGAGGTGTGCACGGTCACCGAGGACGAGCTGTCCAGTGCGCTGCTGCTGTGCCTGGAGCGGGCGAAGCTGGTGGTCGAGCCGGCCGGGGCGAGCCCGGTGGCGGCCCTGCTGTCGCGGCCGGAGGCCTTCGACGGGCCGGTCGTCGCCGTGCTGTCCGGCGGCAACGTCGACCCGCTGCTGATGGAGCGCACCCTGCGGCACGGCATGGCGGCCGCGGGGCGCTACATGTCCTTCCGGCTGCGGCTCACGGACCGGCCGGGAGCGCTGGCGGCGCTGCTGGAGATCCTTTCGGCGAGTGACGCAAACGTGCTGGACATCGCGCACGTGCGCACGGATCCTCGGTTGGGGCTGACCGAGGCGGAGGTCGAGCTGCAGCTGGAGACCCGCGGCCCCGAGCACCGGGCCGCCGTGGCGGCGGCCCTGCGGACGGCCGGGTACGTGCTGCTCTGAAGCCGTTCGGTCCGGATTGTCAGTGGCGTGGGGCATGGTGGAGTCAGGGTGTCGTGGACGCGGGACGGCGCGTGCGGGCGGAGCACGGATAAATCCGCTTGACGCGATATATCGCGTCTGGGATGCTCGCGACACATCGTGGTGCGCTGCCGTGCGGCCGCGTGCCTCCACAGTCCCCATGCACCCCAAGCCCCGAATCGGAGACATCGCATGCCAGGCGCCATCCATGCCGAAGGTCTGGTGAAGACCTTCGGTGACGTACGGGCACTGGACGGAGTGGACCTCGACGTCCCTGAGGGGACCGTCCTGGGCCTCCTCGGCCCCAACGGGGCCGGGAAGACGACCGCCGTACGCGTCCTGACCACCCTGCTGCAGCCCGACAGCGGCAAGGCCGTCGTGGCCGGCATAGACGTGCTGAAGCACCCCAACGAGGTGCGCCGGCAGATCGGCCTGTCCGGTCAGTTCGCGGCGGTCGACGAGTACCTCACCGGCCGCGAGAACCTGCAGATGGTCGGCCAGCTCTACCAGATGAGCGCCCGGGACGCGAAGGCACGTGCGGCGGAGCTGCTCGAGCGCTTCAACCTCGCCGAGGCGGCCGACCGTACGGCCAAGACCTACTCCGGCGGCATGCGGCGCCGGCTCGACCTGGCGGCCGCGCTGGTCGTCAGGCCGCCGGTGATGTTCATGGACGAGCCGACCACCGGCCTCGACCCCCGCAACCGCCTCGCGCTGTGGGAGGTCATCCAGGACCTGGTCGCCGGCGGCACCACGCTGCTGCTCACCACGCAGTACCTGGAGGAGGCCGACCACCTCGCCCACGACATCTGCGTGATCGACCACGGCAAGGTCATCGCCCGCGGCACCTCCGACGAGCTCAAGGCGCGGACCGGCGGCGAGCGCGTCGAGGTCGTCGTCCACGACCGCGAGCACCTGGTGACCGCCACCGAGGTGCTGAACGGCTTCGGCAAGGGCGAGACCGCCGTGGACAACCACACCCGGCGGATCACCGTGCCGGTCACGGGCGGCGCCAAGCTGCTCGCCGAGGTCATCCGCGAGCTCGACACCCGCGGCATCGAGATCGACGACATCGGTCTGCGCCGGCCCACGCTCGACGACGTGTTCATGTCCCTCACCGGCCACGCCGCCGAGGAGAAGGAAGAGGAGTCCCAGTGACCACGGTGACCGACGCGGTCCCCACCAGCGCGCCGCGCACCTCCAACCCGATCGTGCAGTCCGTCCGCGACTCGCTGGTGGTCGCCCGGCGCAACCTGATCCGCATGCTGCGCATCCCCGAGGTCGTGATCTTCGGCCTCGTGCAGCCGATCATGTTCGTGGTGCTGTTCAGCTACGTCTTCGGCGGCTCCATGAACGTCGGCGGCTCCACCAGCCCCGCGCTCTACCGCGAGTTCCTGATGGCCGGCATCTTCGCCCAGACCGTGACCTTCGCCACGGCGGGCGCCGGCGCGGGCATCGCCGACGACATGCACAAGGGCCTCATCGACCGCTTCCGGTCGCTGCCCATGGCCCGCGGCGCGGTGCTCACCGGCCGCACCCTGGCGGACCTGGTGCAGACCGCCCTGACCGTCGTGGTGCTCGCCATCGTCGCCGTGCTCGTCGGCTGGCGCGTCCACGAGGGCCTGCCCAAGGCGCTCGCGGCGTTCGGCCTGCTGCTCCTGCTCGGCTACGCCTTCTCGTGGATCGGCGCCCTGATCGGCCTGTCCGTCCGTACCCCGGAGGCGGCCACCTCCGGCGGTCTGATCTGGCTGTTCCCGCTGACGTTCATCTCGAACGCCTTCGTGGACTCCAACCAGATGACCCCCTGGCTGCGGCACATCGCCGAGTGGAACCCGTTCAGCGCCACCGTGCTGGCCTGCCGGGAGCTGTTCGGCAACCTGCCGCCGAACTACCAGACCCCGGACGTCTGGCCGATGCAGCACCCGGCGCTCGCCTCGGTGCTGTGGTCGATCGTCATCATCCTGGTCTTCCGCACCCTCGCGGTGCGCAAGTACCGCTCGGCGACCGCCTGACCCCGGCCCGCAGGCGCACGCCCGCGGCACACGACGAGCCCCCGGCCTTCCGGCCGGGGGCTCGTCCGCGGCGTCAGCCGCTGTGCGGCTTGGCCTCGATGATCCTCACCGAGGCCTTCTTGCCGTTCGGGAGCTCGTACGTCGCGTCCTCGCCGATCTTCTTGCCGTTCACGCCCGAGCCGAGCGGGGACTGCGGCGAGTAGGTCTCCAGGTCGGAGGAGACGTACTCACGCGAGCCGAGCAGGAACGTCAGGGTGTCGTCGGGGTCGCCGTCGAAGGCGATCGTCACGACCATGCCGGGCGCGACCACGCCGTTGTCCGCCGGTGCCTCGCCCACCTTGGCGTGCTGCAGGAGCTGCGTCAGCTGGCGGATCCGGAGCTCCAGCTTGCCCTGGTCCTCACGCGCCGCGTGGTAACCGGCGTTCTCCTTGAGATCGCCTTCCTGACGGGCTTCCTCGATCTTGGCGACGATCTCGGTGCGTGCGGGACCCGACAGGTGCTCCAGCTCTGCCTTGAGCTGGTCGTACGCCTCCTGGGTCAGCCAGGTGACGTTCTCGCTGGTCTGGGTCACAGGTGCTCCTCGTCGTACTCGAACTCGCTTGCTTACAAATGAACGCCCTACCCAAAAAGATGCGTCTTCGCGGGAGGGCGAAACCACGAGCGTAACAATTCCCCCCGACAATCGGCGAGAGGGAAATCATCAAGAAGCGATAAACGCAGGTCAGGGGGCGAATGACCGGGCAGGTCGGATCATCGGGCGGGCTCGCAGCCGACCAGTTCCGCGGTAGTGCCGCGACTGGTGGTGCGAATGGTGACGACGGTGTCGATGCGACCGGTGTGCTGATTGAGGCGAACGTCCTTGCGGCCGACTTCGCCGTGGTCCTCGGCGAGCGAACGCAGGGTGCACACCGCGGTGACCCCTGTGTCCTTGCGCACCTCGATGTGGACCTGGACCTCCTGGTCGGAGACGACCTGGAACTTGATCAGTTCGGCGCTGACCTCGGTACCGGTGAGCTTGTCCCAGCCGATCCAGCCGACGAACAGCAGCAGCACCACACCGAGCACCGAGCCGACGAGCCGCAGCCTGCGGTCCGCACGCGCGTCGGCCCCGGCCTCCCGCCCGTACCGTCCCTGGGGCAGTCCGTCGCGCACCGCGCTCATCGTTCAGTCCTCCCGGGGCCCGGGGAATCCCGCCTTGGAATCAAACAGCCCCTCGCTTCGGTCACTATAGAAGCCGCTACTTACGACCCATGACTGAGGATCCGACCTTGACCGAGCAGCTGCGACTGATGGCCGTGCACGCACACCCCGACGACGAGTCCAGCAAGGGCGCGGCCACCATGGCCAGGTACGTCTCCGAGGGCGTCGACGTCCTGGTCGCCACCTGCACCGGTGGCGAGCGCGGTTCCGTGCTCAACCCCAAACTGCAGGGCGACACCTACATCGAGGAGCACATCCACGAGGTCCGCGCCAAGGAGATGGACGAGGCGCGCGAGATCCTCGGCGTCCAGCAGTCCTGGCTCGGCTACGTCGACTCCGGGCTCCCCGAGGGCGATCCGCTGCCCCCGCTGCCCGAGGGGTGCTTCGCCCTCCAGGACGTGGACGAGGCCGCGGGCACCCTGGTGAAGCTCATCCGCGAGTTCCGCCCGCACGTGATCACCACGTACGACGAGAACGGCGGCTACCCGCACCCCGACCACATCATGACCCACAAGATCTCGATGGTCGCCTTCGATGCCGCGGGCGACCCCGAGCGCTACCCCGAGGCCGGCGAGCCGTGGACGCCGCTGAAGCTCTACTACAACCAGGGCTTCAACCGGCAGCGCACCGTCGCCCTGCACGAGGCCCTGCTCGCCCGCGGCCTGGAGTCCCCGTACGGGGAGTGGCTGGAGCGCTGGCAGACCGCCGACCGGCCGGAACGCAACATCACCACGCACGTGCCGTGCGCGGACTTCTTCGAGATCCGGGACAAGGCGCTGCTCGCCCACGCCACCCAGATCGACCCCGACGGCGCCTGGTTCCACGTCCCGATGGAGCTCCAGAAGGAGGTCTGGCCCACCGAGGACTACGAGCTCGCGAAGTCCCGGGTGGACACCTCCCTCCCCGAGGACGACCTCTTCGCGGGCATCCGGGAGAATTGAGCGCGTGAACGCGACATTCGGCACGGCCGCAGCCCAGCTCGTCCCCCTCGCCGTCAAGGACCTGGACGAGAACAAGGTGACGCCCGGCCTCATCGGCTTCGTCATCTTCGCCCTCATCGGCCTCTCCTTGTGGTGGCTGATGAAGAACATGAACAAGCAGTTCAAGAAGATCGACTTCGAGGAGCAGCCGGAGCAGGCCGGGCAGCCCTCGGAGCCGGCCAAGGCCTCCGCCGCCTCCGGCGCCGAAGGCCCCGGCCGCAAGGGCTGAGCCACGCCGGACACCCCCTCCCGGCACGGGAGGGGGTGCGGCGGCGCGCTCACTCCGGCGCGGCGACCGTGACCCGTGTGAAGAGCAGCGGGACGCCCTCGTCGTCGGAGCGGGTGTACGAGGTCCGCACCGCGACCACCCGCACGTCGTGATCGTGCACGGCGGCGTGCCCGCCGACGGCCGGTACGGGGAGGGCGCCGCTGGAGACGATCACGGCGAGGCCGTCGTCGACGCCCTCCGGCGCCTCCCAGGCGAAGGTGATCGTGTGCCGCACCGGACTCTCGTGGTAGATGCTGGCCTCGCGCGGCAGCGCCTGCTCCCGGTCGCGGATGGGCTGGAGCGCAGCGGGCAGCCGGTCCATGGTTTGTCCTCTCGCGGTCGGTCCCCGTCGCGATTGTCGCCCGTGGGACGTCCCGGAGCGGGTGACACGCTGGGCCGGGCCCTCAGCCCTCCACCGCCCGGTCCACCGGCACGGCCATCACCATGCGGGCGCCGCGCGACGGCACCATGCCCAGCCGCCAGGCCTCCCACGGCGTGCCCGGCTCCACGCCGCGCTCCAGCAGCAGGGCGTAGGCCTCCGCGTACTCCTGCAGGTCCAGGTCACGGCCCTCGTCCGGGTCGTCCGTCAGCCGGGCGAGCCGTCCGCGGGCCTCGGCGGCGCCCTCGCGCGAGAGCAGCGGCAGCAGCGTGCACTGCAGGAAGCGCGCCCACGCCAGGCCGCGCCTGTCGTCCATGCCGGCGAAGAGCCG
This sequence comes from Streptomyces sp. PA03-6a, assembly GCF_033792765.1. Taxonomy (NCBI): domain Bacteria; kingdom Bacillati; phylum Actinomycetota; class Actinomycetes; order Kitasatosporales; family Streptomycetaceae; genus Streptomyces; species Streptomyces sp. PA03-6a. The sequence goes on from NZ_JARAVK010000056.1 coordinate 17,458, forward strand.
CTCCGCCTCCCGCACCAGCTCCAGGGCCGCCGGGACCCGCCCGTTGCCTGCGTCGACGACGGCGAGCTCCACACAGGACCAGCCCTCGCCGTGCGGCACCCCCACGCGGTGGAAGTCGGCGCGGGCGTCCTGCAGGAGCTGGCGGGCGAAACCGCTGTTGCGCAGGTTGCCGGTGAGCGCCGCCCGCTGGTCACGGGTGACCCGGCCGGAGTGGTGGCGGGCGCAGGCCAGCCCGTAGACGTCCCGCATCCGGCTGAACATGGTGCGGGCGCGCTCCAGGGCCCGCAGGGCCGCGTCCAGTTCGCCGCCCTCCTCCAGCGCCTGGCCGAGGTAGTACAGCGACCACGCCTCGCCGCGGGCGTCCTCGTTCGCGCGGTGGCGGGCCAGGGCGTCGCCCAGCAGGTGCTGGGCGGCGCCGGCGTCCCCGCGCAGCAGGCGCGCACGGCCGAGCTGGGTGACGGTCCAGGCCTCACCGCGGGGGTCGCGGGTCGCGGCGTAGCACTCGCCTGCCGCACGCAGCTCGCTCTCGCCGCGCCCGGCGTCGCCGAGCCGCAGCAGCAGCTGCCCCAGCTGCAGGTGGGCCCAGGCCTCGCCGTGCACGCTCTCGCTCTCCCGGTGCAGGGCCAGCGACTCGGCCAGCAGCCCGTGCGCCTCCGCCAGCCGGCCGGCGTCGCGCAGCACCGCCGCCAGCGCGTGCTGCGTCCAGGCCCGGTCGGCCCGCAGCTCGTCGCCGGCCTGCAGTTCCAGGGCCTCCCGCAACTTGGCCTCCGCCTCCCGCAGGCCGCCCTGCTGGTGCAGCGTGATGCCGAGGCTGCACAAGGCGCGGGCGGCGCCCGCCGGGTGCTGCGCCTCGAAGTACAGGTCGACCACCGACGACAGCGTGGAGCGGGCCTTGTCCAGCTCGCCGAGCTGCCGCGCGGCGATGCCGGTGCGCCACTGCACCGAGCGGACCAGCACCGACTGGTCGGCCTCCCGCTGGTGCGCCTGGGCCAGCTCGCTGATCTCGCCCAGCCGGTACAGGTCGCCGCGGAGCAGGCAGTAGTCGCACAGCGCGCCGAGCAGGTGCTGCACCACCCGCTGGTCGACGCCGTCGGAGTGCCGCAGCGCCGCGGTGATGAAACTCGACTCCTCGTCCAGCCAGCGCAGCGCCTGGTCCAGCGAGGGGAAGCCCTGCGGCCCGAAGCGGTCGGCGCGGGTCGAGGTGCGGCCGTCCACGAGCCGGATGACCGCGTCCGCCAGCTCGGCGTAGCTGCGGATCAGGCGCTCCTGGGCGGCCGCCCGCTCGGCCGGGTCCTCCTCGTCCAGCAGGCGCGCGTGCGCGAAGCGCCGTACGAGGTCGTGCAGCCGGTAGCGGCTGCCGCGCACGTGCTCGATGAGACCGGCCGAAGCCAGTTCGCCCAGCCGCCGGGCCGCCTCCTGCTCCTCCGCCCCCAGCAGGGCCGCGGCGGCCGCCGCGCCGAGGCTCGTCCGCCCGGCGAGCGCCAGCCGCCGCAGCAGCCGGCGGGCCGGCTCGGGCTGGTCGTGGTAGCGCAGGGCCAGCGCCCGGTCGACCGGGCCCACCGGGCCGTACGCCGCCAGGTCGGCCGCCAGCCGCTCCGCGCCCCGGTCGGGCAGCGAACTGCCCGCGATGCGCAGCGCCAGCGGCAGCCCGCCGCACAGCCGCCGTACGGCGTCGGTGGCACCGGCGCCGTCCGCCGCCGTGAGGGCGCCGGACGACAGGCCGGCCAGCAGCTCCCGTGACGCCTCCGCCCCGAGCGGTTCGACCGGCAGGGCGTAGACGCGGGCCGCCGGTACGTCGAGGGAGAGCGGTTCGGCCGACGTGACCAGGACGAGGCTGTCGGAGCGCTCCGGTACCAGGGCGCGGATCTGCTCGGGTCCGGCGGCGTCGTCGAGGACGATGACGACGGGCACGTCGGTGAGGTGCTTCTGGTACTGGTCGGCCAGGCGCCGCAGATGCTGCTCCTGGGAGGTGCGCTCGCGGAACAGCAGCTGTTCGCGGGGCGCCCCGAGCCGGTTGAGCAGGTGCAGCAGCGCGTCCCGTACGGGCAGCGGGCGCTCCCCGGGCGCGGCGCCGCGCAGGTCGACGACGCAGGCGCCGCGGAACTGGTCCTTGAGCTGCTGGGCGGCGCGCACGGCGAGCGTGGTGCGCCCGGAACCGGCCTGTCCGTGCAGGACGACCACGACGGGCTCCGAGGCCGGGGAGACCCGCGCCTGGTGCACCCACTGGGCGATCTGCCGCAGCGGGTCCCGGCGGCCGGCGAACGGCCCCTCGGTGGCGGGAAGCTGGGCGAAGGACTGCTCCAGGACGCTGCGTCCCCGCGCGGCGGCGCTGCGGTCGGTGCGGCGCTGCGCCGGCACCTTCGCGGGGGCCGGCGCGGCGCGCCGGCGTTCCAGGAACGGCCGTACACCGCGCTGTTCGACGGCCTCCAGCCAGGCCTGCCGCAGGTCCTGCGGCCGGGTGCCGCCACCGCCCGTCGCCAGCGCGGCCGTCACCGCAGCGCCGGCGACCGCCACCACGCCGCCGACGCCCAGCGCGGTGGAGGTCGGCGTGCCCCAGCCGAGGTCCGCCACGCATGCCGCGACGGCGGCGACCGCGGTCACCAGCGCGGGGGTGACCAGCGACGACCGGCGGCCCGAGCGTTCCGCGGCCAGCGCGGCGGTGTACACCCCGTACTCGTCCGCCGCCGCGGCCGCTATCTCGTCGGCCGCCGCCCGGGCCTGCCGCAGCGCCTCCTCCGCCTCGCCGGAGCGCCCGCCCTGCGGCTCACCGGCGACGGCGCGTTCCAGCAGCCGTAACACCTCGGCCCGGTCGGACGTGCTCAGTTGCGTCTGCCGTCGCGGCGTCTGCTTCGTCACCCATGGCCCCCTCGGTAGCCGCCCGTCCCCAAGTGTCCTGCCGAACACGTCACATCGCGACACCGCGTACGCGGGCGAACACGCCCGGACGTGCCCGGACGGCCCGGCCCGGGCGGCGGCAGGAACGCCTTTTGGGCGCCTTTGCGGCTCATGCGCCGTGGCGCAAAGGTGACTTGTCCTCTGACCGACAGGTGAAAGTGCTGACCGCCGCCGGTGGCGGGGCCACGCTGTCGCCCCATGAGACAGATGAACTACAGGTGGCGGCCCAGGGTCGGAACCCCTCGGCCGCAGTATGTGGCGGCCGCTGCCCTCGCCGCGCTGCTGGCGGGTCTGACCGCCACCCCCGGCGCGGCCCAGGGCACCGAGCGGGCCGATGCGGCAGTGCAGGGCGAGGCGGCCGGGTCCACCGGATCCGCCCGGCACCAGATCACCCTGATCACCGGCGACCGCGTCACGCTGGAGACGGCCCCGTCGGGCGGGCAGAGCGTCTCGGTCCAACCGGCCGCGGGCCGGGAGCACATCACCTTCGTCAAGCGCCAGAACGGCGGCGACTGGTCGGTCATACCCGCCGACGCGCTGCCCCTGCTCGCGGCGGACCGCCTCGACAAGGCGCTGTTCAACGTCTCGGCCCTGGCCAGGGGGAAGTACGCCGAGCGGTCGAGGCTGCCGCTCATCGTCGAGTACGCGGGTGACGCGGGCACCGCCGGACGCCGGCTCACCGCGGCCGGTGCCGACGGGGTCCGCACCATCGCCGGGACCTCCTTCGCGACCCTCGGCCAGGACCGGGCGGGTGCCGCGGAGTTCTGGAAGGACATCGCCCCCGCCAAGGCGGCCGCCACGTCCTTCGGCGCGGGCATCCGCCGGGTCTGGCTCGACGGCCGCTCCAAGGTCCAGCTCGACCGGACGGTGCCGCACATCGGGGCACCCCAGGCCTGGGCGAAGGGTTACCGGGGCGACGGCGTCAAGGTCGCGGTGCTCGACACCGGGTACGACCCGAACCACCCGGACCTGGGTGGCCTCATCGAGGAGTCCGCCAACTTCACCGCCGAGGCCGGCACCGACGACCTGAACGGCCACGGCACCCACGTCACCTCGACCGTCGCCGGTTCCGGCGCGGCCTCCGACGGCCTGTACAAGGGCGTCGCGCCCGGCGCGCGGATCCTGTCGGGCAAGGTCTGCAACGCGGGCGGCTCCTGCGACGACTCCGACGTCCTCGAAGGCATGGCCTGGGCCGCCGAGCGCGGCGCCAAGGTGATCAGCCTCAGCCTGGGCGACACCGACACCCCGGAGACCGACGCCCTCGAGGCCATGGTCGAGAGCGTCACCCGTGACCACGGCGTCCTGGTCGTGGCCGCGGCCGGCAACAGCGGTCCCGGCAAGGTCGGTTCCCCCGCCTCCGCCGACCGCGCGCTCGCCGTCGGCGCCACCGACCTCGACGACGAGCTCGCCCACTTCAGCTCGGTCGGCCCGCGGGTGGGCGACTTCGGCCTCAAGCCCGACCTCGTCGCCCCCGGCGTCGGCGTCGTCGCCGCACGGGCGGGCGGTACGACCGCCGAGGACGGCTACACCGCGATGGACGGCACCTCGATGGCGACCCCGCACGTCGCCGGTGCCGCGGCCATCCTCTTCCAGCAGCACCCCGACTGGACGCCCGAGCAGGTCAAGCGCCAGCTGATGCAGTCGACGGCGGCCGGCAAGGAGCGCGGCGCCTACTTCCAGGGCGCGGGCCGGGTCGACGTCGCCCGCGCGGTCGGCCAGCAGGTCACCGCCGGGACCACCGCGGTGGACTTCGGGCAGATCCGCTGGACCGACGGCCCGCGGCCGCCGGTGACGAAGACGATCACCTACCGCAACCCGGGCAGCGCGCCCGTCACCCTCGGCCTGTCGCTCAACGTCTCCCACGACGCGGGCAAGCCCGCGCCGCAGGGCCTGTTCCGGCTCGGCGCCGACCAGGTCACCGTGCCCGCCCACGGCACCGCCGACGTCACCGTCACCGCGACCCCGGAGACCGCCACGACCTACGCGGCGTACAGCGGCGTGGTCATCGCGGCCACCGCCGACCAGGCCGTCTCGGTGCGCGTCCCGGTCGGCATGGACGTCGAGCAGCCCTCGCACAGCCTCCGCCTCACCGTCAAGGACCGCGCGGGCAAGGCCCCCGCCCACGCCTACCTGCTCGTCACCGCGGCCGACGGCGAGGTCCGCGAGGTGGAGCTGCACGGCACGTCCGGCACCGAGCTGAGGGTGCCGCGCGACGGCAGGACCTACTCCGTGAACGGCTTCCTCTTCGACGCGGAGTACACCGAGGCCACCGTGGTGGGCGCGCCGAAGGTCGTGATGAGCGCCGACCGGGACGTTGCCATCGACGCCCGGAAGGCGAAGCCCGTCACGGTCTCGGCCCCGAGCCGCTCGGCCCGCATCAAGTACGCCGAGGTCGGCACCATAGCCCTGGACGGCAACCTGTTCTCCGTCCCCGTGAACGACGCGATCGGCGGCGACCGCATCACGAACGTGTACGCCGTCCCGACGGCGACGTCCAAGGATTCGGCGTTCACCTACCTGGTCAGCACCATCTGGGTCGATCCCGCGGGCGCCGACGGTAACCCCTCCTCGGTCTACTACCTCACCCGTCCGGTGCGCGGGGCGATCCCGGCCGATCCCGGCTACCGCCCCCGCACGTCGCAGCTGGCCACGGTCAACAGCACCCTCGCCGCCACCGCGCCGGACACCACCGCGTACCGCAGTGTCTGGCTGTCCCTCGGCAAGCTCCGCTGGGTCCACGGGATGGACGGACTCCCGCTCCCGAACCGGCGGGTGGACTACTTCTCGCCGTCCGGGGACCTGCGTTGGCAGAGCGTCTTCGAGCAGAACTTCTTCACCAGGCCGGACGCCCACGGGCAGAGCTTCCTCAGCCGCCTGCACAGCTACAAGGCCGGAACCTTCGAGGAGCGCTGGAACCAGGGCGTCCAGGGCTCGGGCTTCTCGCCCGAGGTGATGATCACCTCCCGCGAGGGCGACGCCATGACGTTCGCGATCCAGGACGCCGCCAACGGCAACCTCGACGTGGTGGCCGGGACGACGTCCAGCAGCCGGCCCGAGTGGGAGCTGCGACGCAACGGTGAAGTCGTCTCGACGAACCGCGGGTTCGCCACGGTGCCGGCCGACGTCACCCCCGCCGACTACGTCGCGACGTTCGAGCAGGAGCGCGACCTCGTCCCCAGCACCATCTCCACGCGTCTGAAGTCCGAGTGGCGGTTCCGGTCGCAGACGACGGCGACCCGGCAGGCACTGCCGATGATGGCCGTGCTCATGTCGCCCCGGCTGGACGAGTGGAACCGCGCCGGGGCCGGCCGCCGGTTCGAGATCCCGGCCCTGGTCCAGCGTGCGGTCGGCGCACCCGAGTCCCCGGTCCGCACCTTCACCGTCGAGGTCTCCTACGACGAGGGCAGGACCTGGCACACCGCCAAGGTCAAGGGCTCCGGGACGAAGCGCACCGTGACCGTGGACCACCCGCGCCGCTCCTCGGGCGGTTCGGTCAGCCTCCGCACCTACGTCGAGGACGCCGCGGGCAACTCCTTCAAGCAGACCGTGATCAAGGCCTACCTGCTGAAGTAGCCGCCGAACGGCACGGCAGGGCCCGCCGGACCCCTCCGGCGGGCCCGCACCGCCTTCCGCTCAGAGCCAGTTGCGGCGGGCCGCGTGCCAGCCCAGTTGCATGCGGGTGGCGACGCCCGCGAGGCTCATCAGCCCCTGGATGCGCCGCTGGACGGTGCGCTTGCTCACGCGCAACTGCCCGGCGATCGCCTCGTCGGTCATGCCGGCGACCATCAGGGAGAGCAGGTGCCGGTCCTCCGCGACCGGCGCCGCCGGATCCTCCGGGCCCGCACCGCCGATCTGCCCCTCCTCGGTCACCCGCAGCGGCGCGCCGACCTCCCAGTAGTGCTGGAACAGGTCGATCAGCGCCTCCAGCAGGCTGCTCTCGCGCACCAGCGCCGTCTTGAGCTCCCGCGGACCGGCCGGCGTACCGGCGGAGGACAGCGGGAGGACGGCCAGCGACCGGTCGGCCACCGCCATCCGCAGGGGCAGCCTGGGCACCGCCCGGGCGACCTCGCCGGCGCGCACCCCCTTGACGACGTTGTCCACCGCACCGGGGTCGTCGAAGTAGGCCTGCTCGTACAGGACCCGGTACAGCACGCCCCGGCCCAGCGCGTCGTACTCCTCGCGGTTGCTCCCCGCGGGCATCGCCACGTGGCGGGCCTTGCAGAACCACAGCATCTCGTGGCGGACGCCGTCCTGGAGCTGCCGCAGACGCTGCCGCAGCGCCGCCGCGCCGCTGATGACCTCGATCGCCTCCCCCGCCCCCCAGGAGCGCGCGCTGCGGCGGTAGGTCTCCACCAGCCCGAGCACGACCGCCCGGTCCTGCTCCAGTGCCTCCGCGTGGCGCTGCAGCCGGGGTACGAGGGCGACCTCCGGCGGGATCACCGCGTACGCGCCGGGGCTCTCCTCCAGCGCGTACGCCAGTCCCTTGGCCTCCAGCGCGAGCAGCAGCCGCCCGACCGCCGGGGGGCCGAGGTCGGTACGTCCGCAGATCTCCTCGGCGGACGCCGACTCGGTGACGAGCAGCAGCCGGTACACCTCGGCCTCGGCGGCCGTGAGGCCCACCGTCTCCAGCATGTCGGCCCCTCTCGCAGCACCGTCCGCCGGTCGATTCCATCAGCACGAACGGCTGCGGACAACGTCCGTTGCCGCGGGCAACCGGGCTCGCCGCGCGGGGACGGGACGCCGGACGGCGCGATGTGTGAGGCTGGGGGCATGGTCAATCGACTGAGCGGTTCCACGTCCCCGTACCTGCTGCAGCACGCCGACAACCCGGTGCACTGGTGGCCGTGGGGCGAGGGGGCCTTCGCGGAGGCCCGGGACCGCGGGGTGCCGGTGCTGCTCAGCGTGGGGTACAGCAGCTGCCACTGGTGCCACGTCATGGCCAGGGAGTCGTTCGAGGACGAGGCGACCGCCGCGTACCTCAACGAGCACTTCGTGTCGGTGAAGGTCGACCGCGAGGAACGCCCCGACGTCGACGCCGTCTACATGGAGGCCGTGCAGGCGGCGACCGGGCACGGCGGCTGGCCGATGACGGTCTTCCTGACGCCGGAGGGCGAGCCGTTCTACTTCGGCACCTACTTCCCGCCCGCCCCGCGGCACGGCTCGCCCTCCTTCCGGCAGGTGCTGGAGGGCGTCGAGGCCGCCTGGCGCGAGCGGCGCGAGGAGGTCGGGGCGGTCGCGGCGAGCATCGTGAAGGACCTGGGCGGACGTTCGCTGACCCTCGGCGGGACGGCCGCCCCTGGGGAGGAGCAGCTCGCGGCGGCACTGCTGGGGCTCACCCGGGACTACGACCCCTCGTACGGCGGGTTCGGCGGCGCGCCGAAGTTCCCGCCGTCGATGGCCCTGGAGTTCCTGTTGCGGCACCACGCCCGCACCGGCTCCGAGGGCGCCCTGCAGATGGCGCGGGACACCTGCGAGGCGATGGCCCGCGGCGGCATCTACGACCAGCTCGGCGGCGGCTTCGCGCGCTACTCCGTGGACCGCAAGTGGGTCGTGCCGCACTTCGAGAAGATGCTCTACGACAACGCCCTGCTCTGCCGGCTCTACGCCCACCTGTGGCGCGCCACCGGCTCCGACCTGGCCCGCCGGGTCGCCCTGGAGACCGCCGACTTCCTCGTCCGGGAGCTGCGCACCCACGAGGGCGGCTTCGCCTCCGCGCTCGACGCGGACAGCGACAAGCCGGGCGGCGGCCACGGCGAGGGCGCCTTCTACGTCTGGACGCCGGCGGAGCTGGAGGAGGTCCTCGGCAAGGAGGACGCGGCGCTGGCCGCCGAGTACTTCGGCGTCACGGAGGACGGCACCTTCGAGGAGGGCGCGTCCGTGCTCCAACTCCCCGCCGACGGCGGCTTCGTGGACGCCGGGCGGATCGCATCGGTGCGCCGGCGGCTGTTCACCGCCCGGGAGGGACGGCCCCGCCCCGGCCGCGACGACAAGGTCGTCGCCGCCTGGAACGGGCTGGCGGTCGCCGCGCTCGCCGAGACCGGCGCGTACTTCGAGCGCCCGGACCTGGTCGCGGCCGCCGTCGAGGCCGCGGACCTGCTGGTGCGGGTCCACATGGACGCCCGCGGCCGGCTCGCCCGGACCTCGCGGGACGGCACGGTGGGCGGCAACGCCGGCGTGCTGGAGGACTACGCCGACGTCGCGGAGGGCTTCCTCGCGCTCGCCGCGGTGACCGGCGAGGGCGTGTGGCTGGACCTCGCCGGCCTCCTTCTCGACTCCGTGCTGAGGCACTTCACCGGGGAGGACGGCACGCTCTACGACACCGCCGACGACGCCGAGACGCTGATCCGCCGCCCGCAGGACCCGACCGACAACGCCGCCCCCTCGGGCTGGACGGCCGCGGCCGGTGCGCTGCTGTCGTACGCCGCGTACACCGGCTCGTCCCGCCACCGCGAGGCCGCCGAACGGGCGCTGGGCGTCGTGGGCGCCCTCGCCGGACGGGTGCCGCGGTTCATCGGCTGGGGGCTGGCGGTCGCCGAGGCGGCGCTCGACGGCCCGCGCGAGGTCGCCGTGGTCGGCCCCGCGGGCGACGCCGGCACGGCGGCGCTGCACCGCACCGCGCTGCTGGGCACCGCCCCGGGCGCGGTGGTCGCGGTGGGGGAGCCCGCCACGGACGAGTACGTCCTCCTGGCCGACCGCCCGCTGCTCGACGGCCGCCCCGCGGCCTACGTCTGCCGGCACTTCGTGTGCGCGGCGCCGACCGCGGACCCGCAGGCCCTGGCGGAGCAACTGGGCGCCCGCTGAGGCGCGTCGCGTCGTGCGGCCGCGCGGAGTTCGCCGGCACCTCCCGCGCGCGCAAGGCCGGTCGGTGAACCGGCCTTGCGCGGAACGTCGTTGAGCGGCATCCCGATCGTCAGCGGCAGAGGTTGGCCGCGAGGAGGTCCAGCGAGCGGTCGAGGACGGCGGCGAGGTCGGCGGTGCCGTCCGAGTCGAGCCAGTGGAAGACGGCCTCGGACCAGGCCCCGATCAGCGCTGCGACGACGACCCGGATCTCGAAGTCGTCCGCGGGGCGCCCGAGGCGCTCGGCGGTGACGGAGGCCAGCAGGCGGCTGGACTCCTGGATGTTCTCGCCCATGCGGGCGCGGATGGCGGGCACCGAGCGCACCAGCCGCAGCCGCTGCCGCATCTCCTCGAACTCGCCCTCGTCGGCGAGCATCTCGCGCAGCGGGCCCAGCAGGGCGTGCCGCAGCGAGGCGACGATGGGCTCCTGCGCCGGGCGGGCGCGCAGTTCGGCCACCATGACGGGGTCGTACTCGTCGGAGAGGACGATGTCCTCCTTGGTGGGGAAGTACCGGAAGACCGTGCTGGCCGAGACCTCGGCCGTGGCCGCGATCTGCTCGACGGTGGTGCCGTCGTACCCCTGCGCCTCGAAGAGCCGGTAGGCCGCGCGGCGGATGGCCCGCCGGGTCCGGATCTTCTTGCGTTCGCGCAGGCTCGGTCTGGTCGGTACGGTCACGCTCGTCATTGTCGTGCATCGACGGCGGGCGGGGCCATCCGCGCGGTGCCGGGCACCTCCTGGCCGGTGCGGGCGTCGGGGAGGAAGAGCGCGGTCAGCACGGCCGCCACGAGCGAGGCGGCGGCGCAGGCCAGCAGGGCGAGGTCCATCCCGTGCACGTACGCCGCGTCCGCCGAGGCGGCGAGCGCCGGGTCGCCGAGGGCGGCCGCGACCGCGTGCGCGGCCCCCACGGAACCCGAGGCGGCGTCGGCGGCCGCCGCGGGCAGGCCCGTGGTGGCGAGACGGTCGGTGTAGGCGCCCGCCAGCAGGCTGCCCAGGAGGGCGACACCGATGGCGCCGCCGGTCTGGCGCAGGGTCATCAGCAGTCCGGAGCCGCTGCCCGCGCGGTCGCCGGGCAGCGCGCCCAGCGCCGCGTCCATGGCGGGGATCATCGCGAAGCCGAAGGCGAAACCGGTGACGGACAGCCACAGCGCGGTCGCCCCGTAGCCGTCGTGGACGTCCGTGCGGCTGCCGAGCGCCGCGGCCGCGGTGAGCAGGAGCAGCCCCGCCGTGACGACCGGCCGCGGCCCGAACCGCGCGACCAGCGGCGCGCTGCCCCGGGCGGCGACGAGCAGGCCGCCCATCATCGGCAGCAGCCGTACGCCGGTGCCGAGGGCGTCGTTGCCGAGCACGGCCTGCAGGTACTGGGGCAGGACGAAGAGCAGGCCGGTGAGGATGAAGGTCACCAGCGTCGCGGCGACCGCGTTCCACAGGAAGCCCCGCTGCCGCAGGAGACCGAGGTCGAGCACGGGCCGCTCCAGCCGGCGTCCGCGGAGCACCAGCCCGGTCAGCAGCGCGACGGACGAGAACAGCGTCAGCAGCACCAGCGGGTCGCCCCATCCCCGGCGCGGCCCCTCGATGATGCCGAAGACCAGCGCGCCGAGCCCGGCCACCGCGAGGACGGTGCCGGGCGGGTCGACGCGGGGCGTGGCGGGGTCGCTGGTCTCGGGCAGCAGGAACAGGCAGGCGGCGATGCCGAGGACGACGAGCGGGATGTTGACCACGAAGATCGAGCCCCACCAGAAGTGGTCGAGCAGGGTGCCGCCGATGACCGGCCCGAGCGGCAACCCCAGCGCCATGGCGGCGGTGACCGCGCCGACCGCCCTGGAGCGCTCCTCGGGCCCGAACAGCGAGGGCAGGACGGACAGGGCCAGCGGCATGACGAGTGCTGCGCCCAGGCCCATCACCGTGCGGGCGGCGACGACCGGTCCCGGGCTGTCCACCAGGGCGCCGAGCACCGAACCGGCGAGGAAGATCCCGAGTCCGGCGACGAGCATCCGCCGCCGTCCCCAGCGGTCGCCCAGCAGGCCCGCGGGGAGCATGGCGGCGGCGAAGACCACCGTGTAGCCGTCGACGATCCACTGCTGGTCGCCGGTGTCCGCACCCAGCTCCGCGGCCATGGTCGGCAGTGCGACGTTGAGGATCGTCATGTCGAAGCCGAGCACCAGCATGCTCGCCACCAGGGCCCCCAGGGCCCACCAGCGCCGTGGATCGGCCGTCGTCGTCATGGGGATCTCCTCCTGCGGGCAGGGGTACCGGCTGACCGGGTACCGGGGCAGCATCGGAAAGTCACCGTCAAATGACAGTGACTCTCAAAAAAGAGTAACTGTCACCCTCAGGCGTGCGGAAGCCCGGCGTCGCCTTGACACGGCCCGCTGGGGTGATAGGAAAATGCGACCCTTGTGCCCGGTGACGCCAGGGTGTCCTTCGGAAGAATCAGAGAAGATCAAGTGCCAGTCGTAGATGCCTCCCGGAGCGACCGGGAAGCCAAGCCCACGTCGTCCGCGCCGCGCGCATCCGTACTTCCGTCACGGCTCGACTCGCTGACGAGTCTGCGGTTCTTCGCCGCCTTCGCCGTGTTCGCGCACCACTTCACGGGGCTGGGCGGAGCGACGGGCTACGGACGCGCCCCCGCGATCTTCCCGTACTCGGAGATGGGCGCCCACGGCGTGACCTTCTTCTTCGTCCTCTCGGGCTTCCTGCTGACCTGGGTGTTCAAGCCGCAGGAGCATCCGGTCGCGTTCTACTGGCGGCGTGTGGCGCGCATCTGGCCGGCGGCCCTGGTCGCCGCCGTGCCGGCCATCTACGTCTTCTACGTCAAGGCACACGTGCCCATCGACTGGAAGTACGTCATCGCCTCGCTGTTCTTCGTCCAGAACTGGTTCCCGCACGCCACGCCCACGCTGCCCGGCAACCCGGTGACCTGGACCCTGGGCGTCGAGGTCCTCTTCTACGCCCTGTTCCCGCTGCTCGCCCGCGTCGTCGTCCGGCTGCGCACGCCCCTGCTGGTCGCCGTGACGGTCGCCGGCCTCGTCGGGATGTGGGCGGTGGACTGGTGGGCCTCCGCGACGCTGGACGGGCCCATGGCGCGCTGGATTATGCGGCACCCGGCGGTGTACCTGCCCGAGTTCCTGCTGGGCATGACGATGGCCCTGCTGATCCGCCGCGGGTGGCGGATCCCGTTGCGGCCCTTCGTGCCCGTGGCGCTGCTGCTCGCCTACGTCTACGCCTACGTGCAGCTGCGTGCGCACCTGTCGAGCGGGTACGACGCGCAGCTGGACTACACGCTGCGCCCGGTCATCGCCGTTCTCGCCGTCCTGATCATGGTCGCGTTCGTCCAGCGGGACATCGCGGGGCACCGCAGCGTGCTCCACAACCCGCTGCTGATCTCGCTGGGCATGTGGTCGTACAGCTTCTACCTCCTGCACCACGCGGTGAGCCGGTTCTCCACCTACAGGTGGGGCAGGATCCCGGACGAGAACTCGGCGCTCTTCAGCATGATCGGCATGGCCGTCGTCGTGTTCGCGATGTCCTGGGCCCTCCACCGTTTCGTCGAGGAGCCCGCCAACCGCCTGCTGACCCGCTGGATCCCCGAGCGCTGGCGCCGCAGGGTCTGACGGCCGCCCCGGGATGCCGGACGCCCCCCACCCGCAGTCGGGTGGGGGGCGTTCGCGTCGGGGCCCCGGCGTTCGGCGGGCGGGGGAGCTAGGCCGTGTCGTCAAAGTCCCGCCTGCCCAGCGGTGCCTGGCACGGCACCTCGCTGCGTTGTCGAATCGTCCGAGTAGCCCACTACGAGGACGACTCTCCGCCTTACGATGCACCGCACCAGACGCCGCTGGGCCCGCCCTCCGGGCGGCCGGCGCTCCTTTGACGACACGGCCTAGGCGTGGTTGTAGGCCACCAGCGAGATGCCGACGTAGTGCACGATGAACGCGGCCAGCGTGAACGAGTGGAAGACCTCGTGGAAGCCGAAGAAGCGGGGCGAGGGGTTGGGCCGCTTGGTCCCGTAGATCACCGCTCCGACGCTGTACAGCAGGCCGCCCACGACGATCAGGACGAGCACCGCGATGCCGCCCTTCCGCATGAAGTCGGGCAGGAAGAAGACCGCCGCCCAGCCGAGGGCGATGTAGCAGGGCGTGTAGAGCCAGCGCGGCGCGCCCACCCAGAAGACCCGGAACGCGATGCCCGCCAGGGCCCCGGCCCAGACGAGCCAGAGCAGGACCTCCTGCTTGCCGTCCGGCAGCAGCAGGAGCGTGAACGGCGTGTAGGTCCCCGCGATGATCAGGAAGATGTTCGCGTGGTCCAGCCGGCGCAGCACTGCCGAGGCCCGGGGACCCCAGTCGCCGCGGTGGTAGAGGGCGCTCACGCCGAACAGCGCGCAGGCGGTGAGCGTGAAGACGGCGCAGGCGATCCGCCCGCGGGTGCTCTCGGCGAAGGCGGTCAGGGCGACCCCGGCGACAAGGGCGGCGGGGAACATCCCGGCATGGAGCCACCCCCTCAGCTTGGGCTTCAAGGGGGCGGCAGCGGATGCGAGTTCTTCAAGGGCGGCGGGCACAACGGGAGTCTCGTCCACGGAGCTCATGAAAGCAATGCTAGCTACGGTTGCGTAGGTTACCGATCCGTAGTACGGGGGTGTCGCCGGACGTTGGGAGTGGCGATGCTCACCCCACGCGCCCTGGACAGATCGCGTTTCCTGTCCTGATACTCATATGAGTGCGGACGGCACCGGATGAGCATCCCACGACAGCAGCATCCGGGTCGCAGCCCCCAAGGGGCCGACAACACACCCTCGGAATCTGACGCCAGGTGAGTGCACACCGGGCGGAACGGAGCGATCGTGGCGCGCGTCAATGCGGCTCCCACCAATCACCAGGACCTGATCGCATGGGTCGGCGAGATAGCCGAGCTGGCCCAGCCGGACGAGATCGTGTGGTGCGACGGCTCCGAGGAGGAGTACCAGCGCCTCGCGGACGAGCTCGTCTCGAAGGGCACCTTCAAGAAGCTCGACCCGATCAAGCGCCCCAACTCGTACTACGCCGCCTCCGACCCGACCGACGTCGCTCGTGTGGAGGACCGCACCTTCATCTGCTCCGAGCGGGAGCAGGACGCCGGCCCGACCAACCACTGGAAGGCCCCCGCCGAGATGCGGGAGATCTTCACGGGGGAGCAGGGTCTTTTCCGCGGTGCCATGCGCGGCCGCACCATGTACGTCGTCCCGTTCTGCATGGGCCCGCTCGGCTCTGAGCTGTCCGCGATCGGCGTGGAGATCACCGACTCCGCGTACGTCGCCACCGCCATGCGGACCATGACGCGCATGGGCCAGGACGTGCTGGACGCGCTCGGCGAGGACGGCTTCTTCGTCAAGGCCGTGCACTCCGTCGGTGCCCCGCTGGAGCCCGGCCAGGACGACGTCCCGTGGCCGTGCAACTCCACCAAGTACATCTCGCACTTCCCCGAGAGCCGTGAGATCTGGTCCTACGGCTCCGGCTACGGCGGCAACGCCCTGCTCGGCAAGAAGTGCTACGCCCTGCGCATAGCCTCGGTCATGGCCCGGGACGAGGGTTGGCTGGCCGAGCACATGCTCGTCCTCAAGCTCACGCCGCCGCGGGGCGAGGCCAAGTACGTGGCCGCCGCCTTCCCGAGCGCCTGCGGCAAGACCAACCTCGCCATGCTGGAGCCGACCATCCCCGGCTGGACCGTGGAGACCATCGGCGACGACATCGCCTGGATGCGCTTCGGCGAGGACGGCCGCCTCTACGCGATCAACCCCGAGGCGGGCTTCTTCGGCGTCGCGCCGGGCACCGGCGAGCACACCAACGCCAACGCGATGAAGACCCTGTGGGGCAACTCGGTCTTCACCAACGTCGCCCTCACCGACGACAACGACGTCTGGTGGGAGGGCATGACCGAGGAGCTCCCGGCCCACCTCACGGACTGGAAGGGCAACTCCTGGACGCCGGAGTCCGGGACCCCGGCCGCCCACCCCAACGCCCGCTTCACCGTCCCGGCCAGCCAGTGCCCGACCATCGCGCCCGAGTGGGAGGACCCCAAGGGCGTGCCGATCTCGGCGATCCTCTTCGGCGGCCGCCGTGCCTCGGCCGTACCGCTGGTCACCGAGTCCTTCGACTGGCAGCACGGTGTCTTCCTCGGTGCCAACGTCGCCTCCGAGAAGACCGCCGCCGCCGAGGGCAAGGTCGGCGAGCTGCGCCGCGACCCGTTCGCGATGCTCCCGTTCTGCGGTTACAACATGGGCGACTACTTCGGTCACTGGGTCAAGCTCGGCCAGAAGCACGAGGCCGGCAAGCTCCCGAAGATCTACTACGTGAACTGGTTCCGCAAGGACGCGGACGGCCGGTTCGTGTGGCCGGGCTTCGGCGAGAACAGCCGCGTGCTGAAGTGGATCGTCGAGCGCCTCAACGGCCAGGCCGAGGGCGTCGAGACCCCGATCGGCGTCCTGCCGGCCGAGGGCTCCCTCGACACCAGCGGTCTGGACATCTCCCAGGCGGACCTCGACCTGCTGCTCTCGGTCGACGTCGACACCTGGCGGCACGAGGCCTCCCTCATCCCGTCCCACCTGGAGACCTTCGGCGACCACACGCCGAAGGAGCTGTGGGACGAGTACCGGGCCCTGGTCAAGCGTCTGGACTAGGCCCCACCGGAATCCGGGCGGCCCGACCCTCCCCGTGCGTGCGGCGCGGGCGGGCGGCCCGGTGGTGGGCATGGCCCGGTCGTGGGATCCCCGACCCTGACCATCGCCCCACGGGCGGGCCGCGCCGACCCTCACACCGGGGGCCGGGACCGGAAGCGCGAACTCCGGTCCCGGCCCTCGGGCGGTTCCTAGGCGGCTGCGGTGTGGACCGCGATGTGGCGCTCGGCGAGCGCCGCGGCCTCCGCGTTCTGGCGTGACTCGGCGACCACCAGGGCCCGGCCGGCGAGCGCGCGGGCTCTCCGGTGCAGGGCCGCCACACGGGCCGCTTCCGCCCGCCCCCGTCCGGCCGGAGCCGGGGAGAGCCGCAGCGGCGGACGTCCGTGGTGCAGGCCCGCCACGGCCTCGGCGAGCTGCTCCGCGGCACGGTCGAGGTCCGGGCTGCACTCCAGCGCCCGCAGCTCGTCGGTGACGGTGAGCAGGGCGGCGAGGTGTCCGGCGAGCTGGAGGTCCAGCTCCTCGTCACGACTGCGTCGCGGAGAGGTGGGCGCCGCCGTCGTATGGACCGATTTGGTGCGGATCGGTTCGTACATGGGTGCACTCCTCCTGCAATCAGGAGTACATCCTACCTTGGACTCAGTCCAAGGAGGGAGCTTTTCGAGGTATCGGCCCGGGCTACGGCTGCCCGTAGCCGTCCAGGAAGCGCGCGATCCGGCCCACCGCGTCCGCCAGGTCCTCCTTCGCCGGCAGCGTGACCAGGCGGAAGTGGTCCGGCTCCGGCCAGTTGAAGCCGGTGCCCTGCACCACCAGGATCCGCTCGGCCCGCAGCAGGTCCAGCACCATCTGCTGGTCGTCCTTGACCTTGTAGACCTTCGGGTCGAGCCGCGGGAACGCGTACAGCGCCCCCTTCGGCCGCACGCAGGTCACCCCGGGGATCTGCGTCAGCAGCTCGTACGCCACGTCCCGCTGCTCGGCCAGCCGGCCGCCCGGCAGCACCAGGTCCTTGATCGACTGGCGGCCGCCGAGGGCGGTGGCCACCGCGTGCTGGGCGGGGACGTTCGCGCACAGGCGCATGTTCGCCAGGATGGTCAGGCCCTCGAGGTAGCTGGTCGCGTGCTCCTTCGGGCCGCACACCGCGAGCCAGCCGCTGCGGTAGCCGGCCACCCGGTAGGCCTTCGACAGGCCGTTGAAGGTCAGCGTCAGCAGGTCGGGGGCGACCACCGCGGTCGGGGTGTGGGTCACCCCGTCGTAGAGGATCTTGTCGTAGATCTCGTCCGAGCAGACGATCAGGTTGTGGCGGCGGGCGATGTCGGTGAGCTGCCGCAGCAGCTCGTCGTCGTAGACCGCGCCCGTCGGGTTGTTCGGGTTGATGATCACCAGCGCCTTGGTGCGGTCGGTGATCTTGCGCTCGATGTCGGCGAGGTCGGGGAACCAGTCCGCCTGCTCGTCGCAGCGGTAGTGCACCGGGGTGCCGCCCGACAGCGAGACCGCGGCCGTCCACAGCGGGTAGTCGGGGGCCGGGATCAGCACCTCGTCGCCGTCGTCCAGCAACGCCTGCATCGACATCTGGATCAGCTCGGAGACGCCGTTGCCGAGGTAGATGTCCTCGACGTCCAGCTCGACGCCCTTGGTCTGGTAGTGCTGCATGACCGCCCGCCGCGCCGGCAGGATGCCCTTGGAGTCGCCGTAGCCGTGCGCGCCGCCCAGGCTGCGCAGCATGTCCTCGAGGATCTCCGGGGGGCACGCGAAACCGAAGGCGGCGGGATTGCCGGTGTTCAGCTTCAGGATGCGATGACCCGCCGCCTCCAGCCGCATGGCCTCCTCCAGCACCGGGCCGCGGATGTCGTAGCAGACGTTGGAGAGCTTCGTGGACTGGATCACCTGCATGTCCGTGAGCTTACGGGCAGGTACCGGGGACCGCCCCGTGTTCTTGGCCACGTATGCGCCGAATGGTGACATGCCGCTACTCTCGCCGCATGTTCTCGTTACTCAACGACGAACCTGTCGCCAGTGCCGACGACGACCTCCTCGGAGCGGGGCGCGCCGCGCGGCAACTCGCCCGGCTGCTCCTCGACTCGCGCGGATCCACCCCGTTCACCCTCGCCGTCGACGCCGGATGGGGGACGGGCAAGAGCAGCCTGATGCGCCTGCTCGACGCCGAGCTCCGGGACACCGCCGACGTCCACACCGTCTGGTACAACGCCTGGACCTCACGCGGTGCCGACGCCCTGGAAGGCCTGATCAAGTCCGTCCTGACGCAGTTCGACCGCCGGCTGCTGCGCCGCGCCCTGCACCGCGCGACCGAGCACCGTGCCCTGCTGCGGACCCTGCGGGCCGCGGCCACGCTGCTCGCCGGACCGCTCGGTGCGGCGGGCCTGGTCGACGAGCTGTGGCGCAGCCTCTCCGTCAACGCCCAGGCCCGCAACGAGATGCGCGACGCCCTGCGGGACCTGGCGACGCAGTGGGCCGACACCGGCGAGCACGCGCCGCGCCGGCTGCTCGTCGTCTTCATCGACGACCTCGACCGCTGCGCCGAGGAGACCGTGCTCGCCGTCTGCGAGGCCGTCAAGGTCTACCTCGACGTTCCCGGGGTGGCCTTCGTCATCGGCTGCGACCGCTCCGCGCTGTCCCCGGGCGGCCTGCTCGGCGACCTGTCCCCGGCGGGCTCCGCCTTCATGGAGAAGGTCTTCCAGACCAACTACCGCGTACCGCCCCCCGAGGACATCGAGGGATACGTGCGCGGATGCGCCGAACGGGCCGGCATCGGCGCGCTCCTCGACGACACCCACGTCAACCTGCTCGCCGAACGCACCGGGGGCAATCCACGCCGCGTCAAGAGGCTGCTCAACGGATTCGTCCTGGAGGCCGGACTCAACCCCGTCTGGCAGGACTTCGGCCCCGAGGTCATGCTCCGCATGCTCCTGCTGCAGTACCTGTACGGCGACTTCCACGGCGTGCTGGTCGGCGGACGCGGCAACGACGCGATCCAGGAGTTCCTGGACTACCGGGCGGTGCGGCGCCTGCTGCGCTCGCCCGCGGTCCCCACCGGCCAGGGCGACGCACTGGTGCGCCGCCTCCTCGCCGAGCACGAGGTGCCGCTCGCCGCCGACCCCGGACCGGAGGAGCGCGCCCGGGCCCTGGCCGAACTGGAACGGCAGCTCCCCCCGTCCTTCCCGGCGCTGGTCGCGGACCGCGCGTTCACCTCCCTCGTCGACGACCTCGTCCGCATGCCCGAGGCCGCCGACCTGGTCCACCGCCTGCGACGC
Source organism: Streptomyces sp. PA03-6a (assembly GCF_033792765.1). Taxonomy (NCBI): domain Bacteria; kingdom Bacillati; phylum Actinomycetota; class Actinomycetes; order Kitasatosporales; family Streptomycetaceae; genus Streptomyces; species Streptomyces sp. PA03-6a. The sequence goes on from NZ_JARAVK010000056.1 coordinate 37,097, forward strand.
TCCCCCCTGGCCGCCGTGATCACGACGGTCGACCTGGACCAGGCCGTCCCGCAGGCCGCACCCGAGCCTCCCCGGGCCCCGGAGGACGGCCCGTACACCGGGTTGCGCGTGCTGTGGATCGACGACAACCCCGGGACCGTCGCCACCGAGGTCCGGGCCCTGCGGCACAAGGGCGCCGAGGTCGAGGTCGTGGAGGACCGCGCCGGTGCGGAGGAGCGGTTGCCGCTCGCCGTCCCGGACCTGCTGATCTCCGACATCGAGCGCCACGGCGACCCGGAGGCGGGCTTCACCGACCTGGAGCACCTGCGCGGCACCGGCCGCTACACCGGCCCCGCGCTCTTCTACGCGGGCTGGGTCGCCCCGGAGCGCGAGGAGCGCGCCCGCCGGGCCGGCGCCCTCGGCCTCGTCTGCGAACCCGCCGCGCTGCGCGACCTCATCGACCACGTCCTGCGGCAGCCCGACTCCGCACCGAGCGTCCCGCCAGGACGTCCGTACGGCGGCCGTCCTCGATGACGAACCGCCCGTCGACGAGCACGTACGGGATGCCGGTGGGCAGCGTGCGCGGCGCCTCGTACGTCGCGCCCGCGGCGACCGTCCCCGGGTCGAACAGCACCAGGTCCGCACGGTGGCCCTCGCGGACCAGGCCGCGGTCCGGCAGCCCCAGCCGGGCCGCGGGGCGTCCGGTGAGGTGCGCGACGCACTCCTCCAGGCCGAGCACCCCGAGCTCGCGCACGTAGTGGCCGAGGTAGTGCGGGAACGTGCCGTACGCGCGGGGATGCGGTTTGTCGCCGACGAGCAGGCCGTCGCTGCCGCCGGTGTGGACGCGGTGGCGCATGATCGCCCGGACGTTCTCCTCGTGGCCCACGTGCTGGAGGACCGTCGTGCCCAGCCGGTCCTCCAGCAGCAGCCGGCGCGCCGTAGCGAAGTCCGGCAGCCGGCGCCCCACATGGCCCGCCAGGGCAGGCTCGCGCACCCCGGAGACCTCCAGCGTCCGCCACTCCACGGGCACGCCGTGGCAGCCGTCCGACCCCTCCACCTCCATCGCGTGCCGGATGCGTTCCGCCTGCGCGTCGTCCCGGAGCCGGGCGAGGGTCGCCTCGGGACCACCCTCCGTCGCCCAGCTCGGCAGGGTCGCCGCGAGCGTCGTGCAGCCCGGCAGGTAGGGGTACGTGTCCAGGGTGACGTCCGCCCCCGCGGCGAGCGCCTCGTCCAGCAGCGCGAGCAGCTCCGGCGCACGGCCCGCGTTCACGCCGAAGTTCATCGTGGCGTGCGCCAGGTGCAGGGCGCAGCCCGCCTCCCGGGTCACGGCGATCATCTCGGCGTAGGCCTCGAGCGCGCCGGCGCCGTAACTGCGCTGGTGCGGGCAGTAGTAGCCGCCGTGGGCGGCCACGACCCGGCACAGCTCGGTCAGCTCGGCGCCCGAGGCGTACATCCCCGGGGTGTACGTCAGCCCGGACGACATCCCCACGGCCCCCTGCGCCAGCCCCTCGGCGACCAGTTCCTTCATCCGGTCCAGCTCCGCCGTGGTCGCCGGACGGTCCTCCCACCCGACGGCCAGCATCCGCACGGTGCCCTGCGGGACCAGGTACGCGGCGTTCACGGCGATGCCCCGGTCCAGGCGGTCCAGGTACTCGCCGACGCTGCGCCAGTCGTACTCCAGGCCCTCGGGGTCGCCGTTCCACCCCGCGAGCTGGCGGCGCAGCCCGGCCAGGGTGCGGTCGTCCACGGGGGCGTACGACAACCCGTCCTGGCCCAGCACCTCCAGGGTCACGCCCTGCGCCGCCTTCGCCTCGTGCGCGGGGTCCGTGAGCAGGGCCAGGTCGCTGTGCGCGTGCATGTCGATGAACCCGGGGGCGAGCACGAGCCCGCGGGCGTCCAGCGTGTGGCGTGCGCCGCGCACCGTCCCGATCTCCGTGATCCGGCCGTTCACGACGCGCACGTCCGCCCGGTACGCCGGGGTCCCCCCGGACCCGTCCACGACGGTCGCGCCGCGAATCGCCAACTCCATCCGTGCGTCTCCTTTGTGCGGGTTCTTCGTCTGCGGCACCGTTGTGGTCGGGGTTGACGGTTTCCCCGCCGCCCGCCCGATTGCCCGGCGCGGTCAGTGCGGGCCTCGCACCGTGTGCCTGGGTCGGTGCCGCGCCGGCGCACGTCCTCAACGCTCGCGGTTTACCCCCACATCGTTGCGTACCGGGTTCGCCGCTCGTCGTTTCCGGGCGCACCCCGCCACACCCCCTCCCGTCGTATGGGCGCATGACGGCCGGTGGGGGGTGTAAGGCACTTGCGGCAGCCCCGGACCGCCTTCTTACCCCCCACTGGCCGCTAGTCGCCCCAACGGCAGGAGGGGGTGTGGCGGGGTGCCCCCATGGGGGTCCCCCCGGCCGAAGGCTGGGGGCGTGCGCCGGCGCGGCAGGGTGGGGGATGCCCGCCGCAGGCGCAAACAACCCGCACACAAACAACCGGGCCGTCAGAAGAACGTGCGGACGAAATCCGTGACGACCCCACCCGCGTCCACGACAGGGATGAGCTGCCACTTGTCGAACGCCGTGCACGGATGCGACACCCCCAGCCCCACCCAGTCGCCGACCGCCAGGTCCCGCGCCCCGGGGGCGACGTCCACGAACGCGTGCTGGTCGGCGAGCTTCGTGACCGTGAGCCCGGCCGCCGGGACGGCGGAACCGTCGGCGCGGCGCACGAGCTGCGGCACCGGGAGGTCGAGGTCGTACGGCGCGTCGCGCTTGCCCGCGTTGAGGAGGGCGAGGCCGGGCTCGGGCCGGGAGAGCACCTGCGTCCAGAGGCGGAAGGCGGGTTCGAGCGACCCCTCCGCGGGGATGCGGTCGTGGAACGGCGTCAGATCGCGGTAGTGGACGTCGTCGTGCGTGACGTACGCCCCGGACCGCAGGAGCCCGAGCACCGGCAGGGACAGGTCCCCGAGCGTGCCGAACGCGTCCGCCACGGCGTCGAACCACTCGCTGCCGCCCGCGCTCACCACGATCTCCCCGGCCCCGGACCCGCGATGCCGACGAGCCGCAGGTGCCGCGCCGCGGCGACCGCGTCGGCGACGCGCGCCGCCTCCTCCGGGCCGCGCACGCCGGTGCGTCCTCCCTCCGCGCCGAGCTCGACGACGACGTCCACGACCGCCGTCAGGGCCGCGTCCATCAGCTCCACCCCGCGCACGGAGTCCACGTAGCAGACGAAGCGGAACTCCGGGTCGCCGGCGAGCTCGCGGGACAGCCAGCGCAGCGCGGCCGCGTCGACGAGCTCGTTGGCGAGGAAGACGCGCCGCACGCCGAACGCCCGGTAGACCCGCACCTGGTGCGGGGTGGCGGCGGTGATGCCCCACGCGCCGTGGGCGAGCTGGCGGGCGAAGAGCTGCGGCGCCATGGAGGTCTTGCCGTGCGGCGCGAAGGCGAGGCCGTGCTTGCCGGTCCAGTCGGCGAGCTGGGCGAGGTTGTGCTCCAGGGCGGGCTCGGAGAGCGTGAGCAGCGGGGTCGTGAAGCCGCCGTCGAAGACGGTGCGGCGCTCGGCGGCGAGTTCGCCGACGGTCAGGCCGTCGGCGTCCGGCGGCAGTCCCTTGAAGCGGTGGTCCACCCGCTCCCGGTGCAGCTCGCCGATGCCCGTGACCTGGTCCATCCCGCCTCCGTCCACCGCCGTTGCAATATGTGCAACGACCGTTGCGTACCGTGTTTCCCGCTGTCTAACATCCCGGCCAGCACCGGGTCAACGGTGCGCGGAGAGGAGCGGAAGTGACCGGGACCGTGGACGTCGTGTGCGTGGGCGAGTCCATGGTCACCTTCGTCCCCTCCGTGCCCGGGCAGCGCCTCGCCGACGCGGCCGCCTTCGACCGGGGGACGGGTGGCGCGGAGTCCAACGTGGCCTGCGCGCTGGCCCGTCTCGGCCATGCCGTGCGCTGGATCAGCCGGGTGGGCGCCGACCCGTTCGGTGACCACCTGGTGGCGACGATCGCCGCGGCCGGCGTGGACGTCTCGGGGGTGCGCCGCGACCGGGACCGCCCCACCGGGGTCTACTTCCGCACCGGCGACGGCGAGGTCGCCTACTACCGGGCGGGTTCCGCCGCCTCCGCCATGGGCCCGGGCAACGTGGCCCGCCACGAGGCCTGGGCCGGCCGGGTCCTGCACCTGTCCGGCATCACGCCCGCGCTCTCCGAGGGGTGCGCGGACCTCGTCCACGAGCTCACCGCTACCGCTCCGGGCCGTCCGCTGGTCTCCTTCGACGTCAACCACCGCCCCGCCCTGTGGCGTTCGGCCGACCCGGTACGGCTGGCCCGGCTCGCCGCCCGCTGCGACCTCGTCCTGGTCGGCGAGGACGAGGCCGAGGCCGCCTGGGGCCTGCCGGACGCCGACGCCGTGCGCGAGGCCCTGCCCGGTCCCGCCGTCCTCGTCGTCAAGCAGGGCGCGCACGGTGCCACCGCGTACGAGGACGGCGCCGACGGGGTCTTCGTGCCCGCGCCGGACACGCCCGTCGTCGACCTCGTCGGGGCCGGAGACGCCTTCGCCGCGGGGTTCCTGTCGGCGACGCTGCGCACGCTCCCGCTGCGGGAGCGGCTCGCCCGGGGCCACGCCCTGGCCGCCGCGGTGATCGGGGTACGGGGCGACTCCCTCGCCACCCTCGGTGACGGGGCATGGGGGAGACTGCGCGCATGAGCCAGACCGTGGACCGCGCGCTGCGCATCCTGCCCCTGCTCGCGGAGGGGCCCGCCAACCTCGAACAGGTCGCCACCCGCCTGGACGTGCACAAGTCCACCGCACTGCGGCTGCTGCGCACCCTGCACGAGCACGGCATGGTCTACCGCCAGGACGACCAGCGCTACCGCCTCGGCACCCGGCTGTTCGCCCTCGCCCAGGAGGCGATGGAGAACCTGGACGTCCGCGGCATCGCCCACCCCCACCTCGCCGCCCTGGGCGAACTGACCGGGCACACCGTCCACCTCGCGGTGTACGAGGAGGGCGAGGTCGTCTACATCGACAAGGTGGAGAGCCGCTACCCGGTCCGCATGTACTCGCGGATCGGCAAGCCCGTCGCCATCACCGTGGCCGCCGTGGCGAAGCTGCTCCTGGCCGACCTGCCCGAGGCGGAGCGGCGCGCGGTCGCGCAGGGCCTGGAGTACCCGCGTTACACCGCGCGTTCGACCACCGACGCCGCCGCCTACCTCGCCGAACTCGCCCGGGTCCGCGAGCAGGGCTGGGCGAGCGACCTGGGCGGTCACGAGGAGTCCATCAACTGCGTGGCCGCGCCGATCCGCGGCGCCGACGGGCGCGTCATGGCCGCCTGCTCCCTCTCCGCCCCCAATGTGGTCGTCAGCGCGGAGGAATTGCTGAAGCTGCGCCCGCAGGTCCGGCGCACCGCGGAGGCGATCAGCCGCGAGTACTCCGGAAGACCGAGCGAAGGAACCAGATGAGCGAGAAGACCGCGATCACCCCGGCCGGCCACACCACCCCGCCGGCCAGGTTCTCCCACGGTGTCCGCAAGGGCAACGTCCTGCAGGTGGCCGGTCAGGTCGGCTTCGGCCCCGCCGTGCCGGGTCAGGCGCCCGCGCCCGTGGGCCCGGGGCTGCGGGAGCAGACCCTGCAGACCCTCGCCAACGTGCAGGCGGTGCTGGAGGAGGGCGGCTCGTCCTGGGAGGACGTCGTCATGATCCGGGTCTACCTCACCGACACCGCGCACTTCCCCGAGTTCAACGCCCTTTTCGACGAGTTCTTCGCGGGCCTGAAGGGCGCCCCCGCCGCCCGTACGACGGTCTACGTCGGCCTGCCCGCCGGACTGCTCGTCGAGATCGACGCCCTCGCGGTCCTGGACTGACCGGGCGGCGTCTTCGGCGCGGTGGGTCCGGTGGTCCGATGTGACACCGCGCCCCCGGGGGACGGGACCTCTCCCGGGGGCGCGGTGCGTCGGTGACGGTCCCGCCGGTTACGGCAGCCCGTGCACGTGCGGGCCGACGGTGCCCGAGAAGGCGTTGCCGTTGGTCGCGTCCCAGTTGGTGGACCAGGTCATCGCGCCGCGCAGCCCCGGCCAGGTGGTGGAGGGTTTGAAGGAACCGCAGTTGGTGCCCTTGGTCAGGCAGTCCAGGGCGTTGTTCACCACGGTCGGCGAGACGTAGCCGCTGCCCGCCGCCCGGGTCGACGCCGGCAGGCCGAGACCCACCTGCGAGGGCGCCAGACCGCTCTGCAGCTGGATGCAGGCCAGGGCGGTGATGAAGTCGACCGTGCCCTGCGAGTACACCTTGCCGTCGCAGCCGTTCATTGAACCGCTGTTGTAGTACTGGGTGTTGACGACGGTCAGGATGTCCTTGATGTTCAGGGCGGTCTGGAAGTAGCCGAAGGACGTCGACTGCATGTCGATGGTCTGCGGGGCCATCGTGATGACCAGCCCGGAGCCGGCCTTGGCCGACAGGGAGCGCAGCGCCTGCGTCATGTAGGTCGCGTTGATCCCGTTCTCCAGGTCGATGTCGACGCCGTCGAAACCGTAGGTCTGCATCAGCGAGAAGACGCTGTTGGCGAAGTTGTTCGCCGAGGCGGAGTCGGTGACGCTGATCGTGCCGTTCTGGCCGCCGACGGAGACGATGACCTTCTTGCCGGCCGCCTTCTTCGCCGCGATGTCGGTCTTGAACTGGCCGACGGAGTAGTTCAGTGCCGGGTCGAGGGTGAAGGAGACCGCGCCGGGCGTGGTCGTGGCGTCGGCGAACGACACCGCGATGATGTCGTACTGGCCCGGGACCTGGGCGATGGTCTGGACGGTCGCGCCGTTGTTGAAGTTCTGCCAGTAGCCGGTGAGGACGTGCTTGGGCAGCGAGCCGCCGCCGGTGGGCGTCGGCTCGCTGCCCAAGCAGGTCCTCACCGGCTA